>JAMPBI010000019.1 GCA_023666775.1 Alistipes sp.
GTCTACGTCGTAAAAGCGCATGAGAAGATTGATCATGGTACTCTTGCCGCAGCCGGTAGGTCCCACGATCGCCACCCGCTGCCCCTGCGCCACCTTTAAATTAAAATCTTCGATCAGTTTGACGTCCGGCACATAAGAAAAATAAACATGCTCAAAATCGACGCACCCCTGCGTGGTCATTCCCTTTCCCTGACGGCTTCTTCTGAGAACCTCGTCCACGCTGGTAAACGCCGTCTCCTTTTCGCTCTCCTGCGCCTCGTCAAGAAGTTCAAACACCTTCGCCGCGCAGGCAAGGGCGTTCTGGAGTTCCGTGATCACGCCGCTGATCTCGTTAAACGGCTTCGTGTACTGATTGGCGTAACTTAAAAAACAGGAAAGCTGCCCCACCGTAATGCCTCCGGCGATCGCGGTAAACGCGCCGGTTATTCCCACGCCGGCATAAACCACGCTGTTGACAAAACGCGTCGCCGGGTTGGTTATGGAGGAGAAAAAAATCGCCTTATGGCTGCATTTCTGCAAATCGCCGTTGATCGCCTCAAAACGTTTTACCGCGTCGTCCTGATAGTTAAACGCCTGCACAATCTTCTGGTTTCCCACCATCTCGTCGATCAGTCCCGTCATTTCCCCGCGGATCTCCGACTGACGGCGGAATAAGGTATACGTCTTCTTAGCGATAAAACTTGCCACAAAGAAGGACAGCGGCGTGACCAGAACGACCACGAGGGTGATCTTGATATTAATGGAAAGCATAAACAAAAGCGTTCCCACGATCGTCGTAATTCCCGTAAAAAACTGGGTAAATCCCATGAGAAGCCCGTCGGAAAACTGATCCACGTCCGTAATGACGCGGTTTAGAACATTTCCGGTCTGATGGTCGTCGATATATTTCAAAGGGAGTCCCTGAATATGCTCAAACGCTTCGGTGCGGATCTTCTTCACCACACTGTAGGTAATATGGTTATTACAACGGTTCATGACCCACTGGAACACGGCGGTCAGAAATACAATGACCGCGATCCGGACCAGAATCTTACCAATTCCCGCGAAATCCACATTTCCCGGGGCAATGATCCGATCGACCGCGTTTCCTACAAGTATCGGCGCGTACAGCGTCAGCACCACGACGCACACGGCAAAAATGAGGGACAGCGCCACAAAAAGTCCGTAAGGTTTGATCAGCGACAGGATCTTTCCGATCGTCTCTCTTGTATCGTAAGCCTGTTTCTTTTCCTTTTTCACGAAACTACACCTCCTCTGCCGATAACTGGGACATGCATATTTCCTTATACACATCGCAGGTTTTGATCAATTCCTCGTGGGTTCCGATCCCTGCCGCCATTCCGTCCTCAAGAACGATGATCTTATCGGAATAGCGGACGGTGGAGGCGCGCTGGGATACGATAAATACCGTGGAACGGCAGCTGTTTTCCCGGATCGCCGCGCGCAGTCTCGCGTCCGTGGCAAAATCAAGCGCCGACGAACTGTCGTCCAGTATGAGAACCTCCGGCGTCTTAACAAGCGCCCTCGCTATGGTGAGACGCTGCTTCTGACCGCCGGACAGGTTGCTTCCCCCTTGGGTGATCTCCGTATCCAGCCCTTTTTCTTTCGCCGCAACAAAGTCCCACGCCTGCGCCGTTTTTAACGCCTGCGTGATCTCCTCGTCCGTGGCGTTCTCCTTGCCCCACTTCATATTGTCGCGGATCGTTCCCTTAAAAAGCACCGCTTTCTGCGGCACGACGCCGATCCTGTCACGAAGGGCGGTCAGGGAATACTCCTTAATGTCTCTTCCGTTAATTTTCACAACGCCTTTTGTCGCGTCGTAAAAACGCGGTATCAGATTAACGAGGGAACTTTTGCCGGAACCGGTACTTCCGATGATACCCACCGTTTCCCCGGGCATGACGCGAAAGGAAATGTCCGTGAGGGACTCGGCTCCCGCGCCGCTGTATGTGAAGGACACCCCGTCAAATTCCACGACGGGAGCGTTTTGATTTTCTTCCGGTTTTACCGCAGCCTCGGCTTCAATGACGCTTGTCTTTACTTCCAGCACGGAAGAAATACGCTCCGCGCAGGCAAGGGATTTGGTGATATTTACAATGAGGTTGGCAAGTTTGATCAGTTCCACCAAAATCTGGGACATATAATTTACCAGCGCCACAACCTCGCCCTGCGTGATCACGCCGCCGTCCACTTCTTTGCCGCCCGTCCATACGATCGCCACAATGGCAAGGTTGACGATCACATATGTAACCGGGTTCATCAACGCCGACAGATTGCCTACTTTCATCTGAAGATCCTTTAACAGTCCGTTTTTCTCCCGATAGGCTTCTTTTTCGTCTTCCTGACGGTTAAAGGCGCGGATCACCCGCGCGCCGTTGAGATTTTCCCTTGTGGACAGCACCACGCTGTCAAGCTGTTTCTGCACTCCCGTATACATCGGGATCGACAGTTTCATAACGCCGAATACCACCAAAGCAAGAAGCGGGATCGCCACAACGAAGACGAGCGCCGCTTTTACATTGATGGTAAACGCCATGATCATCGCGCCGAACACGATGAACGGCGAACGCAGGAAAAGGCGCAGGAACAGATTGACGCCGTTTTGCACCTGATTGATATCCGTCGTCATTCTTGTGATCAGCGTAGACGTTCCCAGAACGTCCAGTTCCGTATAGGAAAGAGAATTGATATGGCAAAACAGGCTGTTGCGCACTTCCGTTCCAAAGCCCACGGCAGCCTTCGCCGCGAAATACTGCGCCGTCAGGGAGCAGGTAAGACCGATGATCCCCAGCGCCACCAGAACCACGCCCCGGATCAGGATATACTCCGTGTCGTGGTTCGCGATGCCTATGTCGATGATATCCGCCATGACCAGCGGCACGAACAGTTCAAAGGTTGCTTCGAGCATTTTAAATAACGGAGCGATAACGCTCTCTTTTTTATAATGATTTAAATATTTCAGCAGCTTTTTCATTATACTCCTCTATTATTTCAAAAATCCGTTGATGATCTGCGCTTCCGCTTCTTCTTCCGTCAGTCCCAGCGTCATCAGTTTTATAATCTGTTCTCCCGCGATCTTGCCGATCGCCGCTTCATGGATCAGACTTGCCTCCACATTATTCGCCGTGATCTCCGGTATGGCGCGGACCGAGGCATTGTCCATAATGATGGCGTCGCACTCGGAATGTCCCGCGCATTTATTATTGCCGTTAATCTTTGCCAGAAACGTCTGCACGGAATTATCTTTCGCCACGGAACGCGAAATAACGTTGGTACTGGAACCGTCGCCGTTCAGATCCACGGTGAAGCCCGTGGTTGCCTGCTGGCTGCCGTGGGTCATTAATTTTTCCCGGATTATCAGCGTGGCACCGTCCGATAAAACCGCCTTGGTGTCTCTTTTTGTGGAATCGATTCCTTTTATCTGCACTGTGTCCATTTCCATGTAACCGTTTTCGCCGATCTCGATGATGGTGGTCGGATTCATGATCCGCTCGCCGCTTCCGTCCCCCTGCCCGTAATGCTTCTCCACATATTTTACCCGGGCATTCTTTCCGATATGAAAACTATGGATTCCGTCATGGGACGAAGCCTCGCTTCCTCCGTTATGGATACCGCAGCCCGCGATAATGGTTACGTCGGCGTCCTCCCCGACATAAAAATCATTATATACCAGATCCTTTAATCCCGTCGCGCTCAACACCACCGGGATATGCACGCTTTCTTTCTTTGTCCCCGGTCTGATGATGATGTCGATCCCCGGTTTGTCCTCCTTGGTCACAATGTCGATGTTGGCGGTCGTATTCCTCCCCGCTCCCTGACCGTTTACACGGAAATTGTACGCGCCCGCCGGCACGGAATGTAGGTCGGCCACCTGCTCTAATAATGTCTTCTGGATCTCGTCCATGCCTAACCCTCCTTAAAGAACTTACAGCCCGTCCCGCCGTTTAAAAGTTCCGGCAGGATCTCGTCTCTTCTTCCGTTTTCCTTAACGCTTCCGTCGGCGATCACCACCACACGGTCGGCAATATTTAAAATACGCTCCTGATGGGAAATGATAATAATGGAGCCCTGGTTTTTCTCGTGCATTTTCTCAAACACTTCGATCAGATTCTTGAAACTCCACAGATCGATCCCCGCTTCCGGTTCGTCAAATACAGACAGTTTCGTTCCTCTCGCAATGATCATCGCGATCTCGATACGTTTTAACTCGCCGCCGGAAAGGCTCGCGTTGACTTCCCGGTTAATATAGTCTCTTGCGCACAGTCCCACTTCCGACAGATATTCGCAGGCGCCCGACGTGGAAATCTTATTGCCCGCCGCCAGCGTGATCAGGTCTTTTACCGTTATCCCCTTGAAACGTACCGGCTGCTGAAACGCAAAACTGATACCCATATTGGCGCGCTCCGTTATGGTGCTGTTCGTGACGTCCTCGCCGTCAAAGAAAATCCTGCCTTCCGTCGGTCGTATGATCCCCGCTATCATTCGGGCAAGCGTTGATTTGCCTCCGCCGTTCGGTCCCGTTATGGCTATAAACCGGTCGTCTAAAGTCAGATTGATGTTTTTCAATATTTCCTTGTTACCGCCGTTTTCCTCCTCCACGCGGTATGACACGTCTCTAAGTTCCAGCATAATATCTCTAATATCCTCTTTTCCATATTTTTCAATAACTATTATCTCTACATTATATAATATTTAGTAAAGGTTCTCAAGAGCGTGTAAAAAATTCTTCTCAAGTTTTCATTGACAAGATAGAGAATTTGCAACGCAATTTCCTATCAAATTCTTGCAGGCCGTCTATTCCTAATCTTTATTCTGACGAAACTTATTCGGCGTTACACCGTAATATTTTTTGAATACCGTTTGAAAATGTCCCTGATTTGCATAATTGAGATATGCGCTGATTTGGACGATACTCATATCTGAATACTTGAGCAGAGCCTTCGCCTCCCTCATGCGGCATTGAGTGATATATTCCGCAATGCTGAAACCGGTTTCTTTCCGAAACTTGGATGTGGTATATGCCCGGCTTTTTCCAATAGCGGCGGCAACATCATCCACACTGATCGCCTCGCAGATATGACTTGAAATATATCGAATACAGGTATTGATTTCGACAGAAATCCCACCGGGCATTTGCGCCTGCGCCACACGCTTTGTAAAATCAATCAGCATGTTAAACTGCAAGTTTTTTATGGAATCTACGGATAACAGGTACTCGCATTCCTGAATGTAGGCGTCTGTAAGATAATATACCTGTTCAATATCCATACCTCCCGGAATAGCGCCGTCTTTTCCTACCATTGTTACAGCTCGGATAAAGACATCCTTTGCCTGCCTGAGTACATCATCAGATAACTTTCCTTCGGGCAGCTCCTGCTTTTGAATGGAATCCAACAGAAATTTTCGCAGCTCGTCCTCATTTCCCCGTTTTACATAGTCCAGCATTCTCTGCTCAAAAAAGTAGGTTTCTCTCTGACGCTGTTCGTCACGGGCAAGAGCGGCAAGCTCCACATAGTGTGCGGCGATCTCATTTTCAAAGGTTATTTCGGAGACAGCAAAATGCTCTGTTATGGAAATTTCCTCTTGGTTTAGAATAAAGTGAAGAAAAGCCAAAAGGTTCAGAAACTGATTGTAGCTGTAACACGGCTTTGCCGTTAGCTGTTGCTCCAGTTCCTCTAAATTCTCAGGACTTACCCTGTGTACCAGCATGAAATTGCGGACAGTTTCTTTGGTAATAGGCGTACTGTATACAGGGCCTAATAAAATACACATTCCCTCGTTTTCACAGGACTTTACAAGACCGTAAAACCCGGTATCAGCCGCTGTATAAACTGACGGATAGCGTTTTGAAGCATACAATTTACTGATTATTTGGGAAGAAATGCATATATCGCCCGGCAGTCCTATGGAGAAGGTCCGGGTGTATTCATAAAGACACGAAACCGGCAAAAAATATGTAGAATAAAAGTATCGGCAAAAGGAAGTCAAGTCCAGCATAAAAATCTCCTGAATATCCAAACTCATAATATTATATCCGATTTTAGAATATTTTACAAGTGCTATGGTATACAGTACAATAAGAAAGACGTTATAAATACTAAAAATAAAAGGAGCTTATTAAGATGAAAAAGATTCTTCAAAATGAAGTTGTATCTTCACTGCTCATGATTGTTCTCGGTATTATTTTGATGGTATGGCCGGGAACGGCTATGGATCTCGCCTGCAGGATAATCGGCTGCGGACTTATTATCGTCGGCATTATCAGCTTGATCGTTCTTTTTGTCAGGCAAAAGAAAAGCGGAGAAGAGGGCGTCAGTAAGGATAGTATTATCGCCATCATAAAATCTGTCGTCATGATAGTCGTTGGCATTATTCTGATAGTGAAAATGAAGACCGTGGTTTCCTTTCTGCCTTTTGTGATCGGCACACTTATCCTTGTCAACAGTGCGGTAAATGTGATCCAATCCATTCTGAACAGAAAGCAGAGCGGTAAATGGGTAGTTTCGTTGGTGATTGGACTTGTTTCGGCTGTGATTGGTATTCTTATGATAGCAGATCCTTTCGGCGCCGCAGTTTCACAGATTTTCATATTGGGACTTGGTCTTGCGGTCGATGGAATCAGCAATTTGGCGAATGGTATGACCGTTAAGAAATGACGGTATTTTTTGAAACTCTGTTCTCATTAAGAAAGGGGCTGTCGCTTTTACTTAGTGCGGCAGCCCCTTTGCATATCATTATGACCGACGCTTTCCAACGTCATGATCCTTCTCAGCAGTGAAAATCCCAACCGGAAACTTCCTGAAGAAATATGAAATGTTTTGCTTTTCAGCAGATAAGCCCCGCAGATCAGGAAACTTACGAACTGCCCTAAAAAGATCGCGTAAGCCGCGTTTCCAAGATACCCGACTCCGTTGCCGACAAAAATCTGATCGACAATGTTATAAAGACATGCAGCGTCCGTACCGTGATCAGATTTACGCGCGTGCGCCACATGTGTCGTTGATTGCCTTTTTCATTCAGACATCATTATACGTTTTGAATATTTCAAAATCAAAGGACATTTTATACAAATTTCCCTCCGACGGCTTTTGTGAAAATTGCTATATGCCTTTCCGGTACAGGATAAACGAATAAACGCACGGAATGACCGCCATCAAAATCATGATTGGAAGCATGAGCAGCCCTTTTCCAAACAGCGCGGCAAGAAGAAACAGGAGGCTTCCCACGGTCCATACATATCCGGCAAGCCTGTGGGTTCTGTTCCAGTTCTCGTCCGAGTCCAGCGTCCACGGCAGTTTAATGCCGATCGTATAGTTTCTCTTACATTTCGGCAGATAGTTGCCGACCAGCAGAAAAATCACTCCCACGATCAGCGGTACGATAAACGATACGTTGACGGAAATCCCCTGCGCCGCCAAAAGACATACCGGCACCACGATCAGGCTGAGAACGGCGATAAACCATGCCACGACCGCCTTCATTTTTTCGGAATGATTAACCTTCTTCGGATCCGCCATGACCGCCACATTGACGATAACATTGAGGAACGCCAGAAACACGGGCAATCCGAACACGGCAAAGGCTTTGGAGCTGTATCCGTTGATCTCCCCGTCGGCTCCCCAATGGGTAGGCACCATATCCGGCAGCGCGTCATACACCTTCAATCCGTAAACGATCGGCAGCAGACATATCAATGTAGTAATTATCAAACGTTTCTTATCTTTATTCATTTTCACCACGATCCTTCCTTTCACTAAACTGTGAGATCCACAGCATAACTTCCTCAAAAACGGAAGTATTCAACTCATAGAAAATATAATTCTTCACTCTCGTTTCCACCAGCAGATCCGCCTTTTTCAACTGGGATAAATGATAAGAAACCGTCGCGTTGGTCAGCTCAAATTTCTCGGCGATATCTCCCGCCGTCATCTTTCCCTGCCTTAACATCACCAGAATGTCGCGGCGTACCGGATCGGAAAGAGCTTTAAATGTTTCCGCAAAACTCAATCTGCCATCTCCTTTTTAAAGTATTTAGAAATATTTCTAAATATATTATATCGCCCTGTAAATAAAAAAGCAACAACTATTTAGATTTTTTTCTAAATAGTTGCTGCATTATCTGTTTTGTATCTTTTTTACCGGATCAGACCGTCTTTACATACTTCTCCACCGCAAACACGATCACCGGAACGATCACGATCTGCAGCACGATTCCCGGCACCGCGTTTAAGAACGCGCCCGCCATAAAAGCCTGCCATGTAAACGCGTACTGTCCCGCGCCGGTCATAATGACGCGGACAATTCCCCAGCATACCCTTCCCGCAAGCATTGCCAGAATAAGCGCCGGATATACATACGGCTTCTTCTTCGGGAAAACCCTGTACAGTATTCCCGATACGGCTCCGTAAACGGCAAGTTCAAAGCACATGGCGACTCCCGTCGGCAGGATCGGAGGCATTCCAAACAGCAGATAACGGAGCAGCGGAGCCACAAAGCCCACGATCGCCCCATAAACCGGTCCGCATACGAAACCGCAGACAAGCACCGGAAAATGCATTGGACACAGCATGCTTCCGATCTGCGGTATCTGACCGGTCAGAAACGGAAGCACCATGCAAAGCGCCAGACACAGCGCCGCGATCACCATATTTTTCGTACTTTTCTTTACGTTACTCATTTCTCTTCTCCCTTTGATATATTTCCGGTCTTGGACGGGAGAACTGCCTTCATGGCAGAAATTAGTCTTATTGTGTTATTAATTCTTTCAGCTGCGTGACAGCTTCGTTGATCAGGGCGCTCATAGTCATGGAACGGGTTCCGGCCACGATCTTATTACACATATTTACCGGCAGAAGCAACTTGGTAGCACCGCTTCTGGCTACTGCCGCAGCCATTCTGTCCGTAATCTCCCCCATAAGGGAATCCGCCGCAATAATACCTAAAGGTCCCACGATCACGTCCGCGTCCCTGCATGCCACCAGCACGGGATTTTCACCCGTGGCGCCCTTATCCGCGCCTGCTTTCAGCATTGCGGCGGTTGCGGCACTGTTCGTTCCGATCGCGGTCAATTCACAGGCAATGTCCGCTTCCTTGATCTTCTCCACCAGAAGCTGCCCTATCCTGCCTCCCTGACCGTCTATGATAACCACTTTCATTTATTCTAAGCTCCTTTGCTCTCCTTGTCAAATGCTTTCGCGTCGGGACACAACATGCCCGAACGGACCGTAAAACGCTCCACCCCGGTTAAAAATCATTTATGGTTCCCTAACCATTATACGAAAATCCGACACGTTTTGCAAATCCTAAAAATCCCTTTTTTCCATGATCCTTACGGAAAAAGCGTAAGATATCAGCGTGACCAGCACGCACGCTCCGCAGAAGATAAGCGCTGCCGCCTCATTACTCCAATTTCCCGGATTAAAGTGAATAAAAAGTTTTCCGTCCGCTTTTTCCCCGATCGCCTTAAACGCCCACGCGCAAAAAATACCGGCTCCGAATAAAAGCGCCGTGACGATCCTTGCCTTTTCGGCGCCGTATTTGAGGATCAACATCAGAAAAACGCCGATAAGCGCCATGATCGCCGCGGCGGTCATAATCCCCGCCGCCAAAGTTTCCGTAAGATCCACGGTAATCTTTCCCGTAACGCTTCCCGCGAAACCAAGCAGAAACGAAACAACCAGCGATACCGCCACAAGAAAAAGCATAAACAGATATTTACTCCTCACATACTGTTTCCTGTCCACCGGCAGGGTCAGCAAAAACGCCATACCGTGGTTCATCTCGTCATAGGAAATGGTGCTTCCCGCAAAAATCCCGAACACCATCGTCAGATATCCCGTAAGAAACAAGATATCCTGTCCCGAAAATGTCAGCAGTATTCCCATTGCCAAAACAACGATAAAAAAACGCTTCTGCATTGCCATCAAACATAAATCTTTTATCAATAAACCTTTCATCTTACTCACCTCTCGTCATAACGGAAATCACTTCGTCCACGCTGCTCTTCTCCACAACGATCCGCGGCTCATTTTCCAGATAAAACTGCTTTTCATTGGTAATCAGCCGGTATCCGTAACTCTCCCTCACCTCTCCAAGAATATAACGTTTATCCAGTTTTTCATACTGCTCCCCGCTCACCTTCAGCAGACCGTAATCCGAAAGCAGTTTATCCGTCTCCTCATGAAGAAGGATCTTTCCGTCATGGATCAGATATAAATCGTCGCATAACCCCTCCAGATCCGTGGAAATGTGGGAGCTGATCAAAATCGAGCGCTCGCCGTCCTCCATGTATTCCCTCATCATATCCAAAAGTTCGTCCCTTGCCACCACGTCAAGTCCCGCCGTCGGTTCGTCCACAAGCAGGAACTCCGCTTCATGGGACATGGCGGTCAGAACCTTTAACTTCGCTTTCATTCCCGTGGAAAAGTCGCCGATCGGTTTATCCGTCGGCAGTTCAAACCGTCCGCATTTCTCCAAAAACGCCTTTTCGTCAAACCGCTTATAACAGTTTTTCATGATCTTTGCCACATCAACGACCCTCAGATAGTCGGAAAAGCCCGACTCCGAAAGGACCACTCCCAGCCTTTCTTTATCCCTGCCGGACAGATCCCTCACGTCCGAACCGAAAAGCCGGACTTCTCCTTCGTCCGGCCGTACCAGCGAAAGCACGGTTTTAAACGTGGTACTCTTTCCCGCGCCGTTCCTGCCGATAACGCCCGTGATATATCCCTTCTTTACCTCCATCGAAACCGAAAGCGTAAAATTTCCGTATGTCTTTTTTACCTGATTGATCCTTAACATATTTATTCCTCCAAAATTAAACCGACTAAATCACGGATTTCCTGACCGGTCATGCCGCAGCTCTTCGCTTTGCGCACTGCCGCGTCAAAATCCGCCTCTACCTCCTTTTTGCGCTCCTCCAGCATAAGCTGGGCGTTCGCCGCCGCAACAAAGCTCCCTTTACCGTGCACCGTAACAACGAAGCCCTCCTGCTCCAGCGTGTCGTAAGATTTTTTAACCGTCAGGGCGCTCACCCTTAAATCTTTTGCCAAAGTACGCACGGAAGGAAGCATGTCGTTCGTTTTCAATTCGCCTTTCATGATAAGGCTCTTGATCTGCTCCCCGATCTGCTCGTAAATCGGCTGCATGGAAGAATTGTTAACAATGATATTCATATGAATTACTCCTTTACAATAAACAGTATATAACAGTACAGAACTGTTGTCAACTGTTTTATACTGTTTATTAAAAATAAAAATTCCTCCTGCACACACAGAAAAAACCGGATATTTTCATATACTTTAAAAATAAATTGTGGTATACTAAGTTCATAATCAAACGTAAAGGAGAAACAACAAATGTACGATACGGACTTGGAAGCAATGGTCAGCGCCGGTGAAACCGTTTTATGGAGAGGAAGGCCCGATAAAAAATGTTTTATTATGGAAAGCATTTTCAATCCGATGCTGCCTTTCGCGCTGATCTGGGCAATCTTTGACTTTGGCGTCATCGGGTCGATGTTTCGTATAGGGCAGATGGGACAGATGGGGCAGGCGGCATGGTTCCTCATACCGTTTTTCGCGCTTCATCTGATGCCGGTATGGATCTATCTGGGAGGTCTGATCTTAACTTTCCGGAAACACAAAAATACCGCGTACATCGTCACGGATAAAGGTATTTATGTTTCCGGCGGCACATTTACGCGTCATTATGAAATGAAACCTTTCACGGATCTTTCCCACATCAATATCCACAGAGGTATTTTTGACCAGTGGTTAGGCGTGGGCGACGTTGTCACGGTATGCAGCCACACGGGATATAATTCCCAAGAGTCCCACTCCTCCCACGGACACGGACTTACGATCTGCGATATCGCGGACTATCAAAAGGTCTTTGCCATGATCAAGGATCTGCAGACCGATATTTATTCCGACACCATGTATCCAAATGATTTACGTCCGGCGGAAAACCACGGTTATCAGACCAGTTATACCAAGAAAGATAATTTCTATTAATCAAAACTTACCGGTAAAGGACCACCACGTCGCCTTCGCGAATGGTGGTTTTTCCGTCCGGTATCAGACTTTCGTTGCCGCGTATGATCAGCGCGATCAGCAGATTTTTTAAATCCAGTTCATAAATACATCGTCCGCACCAAAGATGACCCTTGTCAATGCGTATCTCCTCCAGACGCTCATTCTCCGCCGCCTCATAGGCAGGCACGCTGAAAATGATCGTATCGTCCGCAAGGATCATCGTATTTCCCCGGGGTATGATCGTCTCCTTGCCCCGCTTGATCATCAGCGCGAGAGACCCCGTAGGAACGCTGACCTGTTTCATCACTTTATTTTCCCAGTTATGCCCGGCAGGAATTTTCATCTGCATCATGGTGATCGCGGACGTTTCCTGATAGTCGTTAAAGGTTTTGCGCACGTCCACCGTCTCGTCTACCATGGAAAGTTTCTCGGAAATCCACGGAAGCAATGTTCCCTGTATGGCAACGGAGAACAGGGAAACCATGAACACGATGTGGAACAGGTCATGGGAAATCCCGCCTCCCATGGCAACGACCATAATGGCAAACACAATGGACGCCGCGCCGCGAAGTCCCGCCCACGACACCAGCACACACTGCCTTATGCCGCACCGGAAAGGAAGCAGGATCGCGAATACCGCGACCGGTCTTGCAACCAGCGTTAAGATCACCACAATGGCAAACGCCGGCAGGAAAATAGCCGGCAGCCGGTGAGGGAAGGAAAGCAGTCCCAGCAGGAAGAAAATAAGGAACTGCGCCAGACTGGTGATACCGTCAAAAAACGGTATCATGACGCTTTTATTTTTGATCCTGCTGTTTCCCACAATGATCCCCATCAGGTACACGCTGAGATAGGAATTACCGTTGACGACTCCCGCGACTCCGAAACAAAGCAGTACGACGGCGATCATAAAAACCGAGTACATACCGTCCGAAACCAACGTCGTCTTTATGAGCAGATACCTGACAAGCATGGCAAACGCGATACCCACGAGGGCGCCGCCTGCCATCTGCGTAACGATTTCCCATATCATCGTCCCCGTATGTAACGCCCCGTCCCCCTGCGAGGCGGCAAGAAGCCCGATCCCGATCGTTGTCAGCATATAAGACATCGGGTCGTTGCTTCCGCTCTCCATCTCAAGGAGCGACGCCGTATTATCTTTCAGATTTAATTTCTTCTGTCTTAAAATCGCGAACACGCTTGCCGCGTCCGTGGACGACAGAACCGCGCCCACCAGAAAACTCTCAATCCATGTAAATCCAAGGATAAGATGGCACAGCCCCGCCGTCGCCAGAGCCGTCACCACAACACCGATGGTAGAAAGCAGCACCGCCTTCACCGCCACGCTCTTGGCAAGCTCCCATTTCGTATTGAAACCGCCGTAAAACATGATAAAGATCAAAGCAATGGAACAGATCTGCTCCGCCGCCTCAAAATCGTCAAAGGGAATTTTAACGATACCGTCGCTGCCGAACAACATACCGATACACATAAACAAAAGCAGGGTCGGCATACCGAATTTTCCGGAAAACTTATCCGCGAGAATACACAAAAAGATCACCGCTGCCACAATAATGATTCCAACCGTCATGCGAAAATAAAACTCCTTTATTTCTTTTTACCTATCTTTATGATATACTAAATAATAACGCAATTCAAACATTTTTTGAAAGGAGTATCCAAATGTCAAAATCAACCGTATATTTCGCCAAAGAAATCACCCCTGAAAATACTCTGAAACTTTACGAGGCGCTGGGGATCACCCTTCCCGGAAAAGTTGCCGTTAAGCTTCACTCCGGCGAGGTAGGCAATCAGAATTTTATCCGTCCGCCTTTCTGGAAACCGATCATCGATTCCGTCAAAGGAACCATCGTGGAATGTAATACCGCCTACGAGGGCAAAAGAAATACTACCAAAGAACACTGGGAGACCATGAAACTTCACGGCTGGACCGGTATCGCCGATGTTGACATCATGGACGAGGAAGGCGAGATCGTTCTGGATATCCCGGAAGGACAGACTATCCAAAAGAATTTCGTGGGCAGCCACATGGCGGATTACGACTCCATGCTGGTACTCTCCCACTTCAAGGGACACCCTATGGGAGGCTTCGGCGGCGCGCTTAAAAATATTTCCATCGGGATCGCCTCCTCGCACGGCAAAGCCTATATCCACGGCGCCGGAAACGAAGAGGAAATGTGGTCGTCCGACCATGATTCTTTTCTGGAATCCATGGCAGACGCCGCCAAATCCATACTCAACTATTTTAACGGCAGGATCGCTTTCATCAACGTCATGTGCAATATGTCCGTTGACTGCGACTGCTGCGCCGTCGCGGAAGATCCCGCGATCGCCGACATCGGTATCCTCGCTTCTTTAGACCCTGTGGCCCTGGATCAGGCATGCCTTGACCTGGTATACGCCTCCAAAGACCCGGGACGGGACCACTTGTTAGAGCGTATCGAATCCAGAAACGGCGTTCATACCGTTGAGGCTGCCGCGAAGATCAACGCCGGAAGCAGGGAGTATGAACTGGTCACGCTGTAACCAAAATTTTCTATTAAATAAGATAGAAAAAAGGATTGCCGCAAGTTTGATTTCGCGGCAATCCTTTTGATTTTTCTGTTTTTT
>JAMPBI010000001.1:0-11197 GCA_023666775.1 Alistipes sp.
TACATCTTCCTTTGTCGGTAGAAGCGCAGGCAGAGTGCCGTTTCCTTCTGTTATCGCCGAATAACCTGTTGAAACCGTCTGACGGCGCGCCGGTTGCGGTTCCGTCACAGGATATGGTTCTCGGTATTTATTATCTGACGCAGGAAAGACAGGGAGCCAAAGGCGAGGGCGGAATTTACAAGAATGTAAACGAAGCGATTCTTGCGTATGAAAATGACGCGCTTACCTTACACTCTAAGATTAAGGTTAAGATTACGAAGAAGAACGCCGAAGGGAAAACGGTTTCCGGTATTGTGGAAAGTACCTTGGGACGTTTTATATTCAACGAAATCCTTCCGCAGGATTTAGGATTTGTAGACAGAAGCAAGGAAGAGAACATTCTTCTTCCGGAAGTAGATTTCCATGTAGGAAAGAAACAGCTTAAAAAGATACTTGAAAAGGTTATCAATACCCACGGCGCGACAAGGACGGCAGAGGTTCTTGACGATATTAAGGCGATGGGCTATAAGTATTCGACGAGGGCAGCCATGACGGTATCCATTTCCGATATGACCGTGCCTCCGAAGAAGAAACAACTGATTGCCGAGGCGGAGGCAACCGTTGAAAGGATAACCAAGAACTTTAAGCGCGGTCTCGTAACGGAGGAAGAGCGTTATAAGGAAGTTATTGAGACATGGAAGGTGACGGACGACGCGATCACCAAGGAACTTCTTGACGGTCTTGATAAGTACAATAATATTTTCATGATGGCGGATTCCGGCGCCCGTGGTTCCGATAAGCAGATCAAACAGCTTGCGGGTATGCGTGGTTTGATGGCGGATACGTCGGGCAGAACGATCGAACTTCCGATCAAGTCCAACTTCCGTGAGGGACTTGACGTTTTGGAATACTTTATTTCGGCGCATGGAGCCAGAAAGGGACTTTCCGATACGGCTCTCCGTACAGCGGACTCCGGTTATCTGACAAGACGTCTTGTTGACGTTTCTCAGGAACTGATCATTCGTGAGATTGATTGCTGCGAGGGCAAGGCGATCCCGGGAATGTATGTTAAGACGTTTGCGGACGGACGCGAAGAAATCGAAAGCCTTGAAGAAAGGATCACGGGAAGATATCTGGCTGAGGATATTGTCGATCCTGCGACCGGTGAGATTGTGGTTGCCGCAAATCATATGGTTACGCCAAAGAGAGCTTCGGCAATCGTAAAGACCGGCGTTACGCAGGTTAAGATCCGTACAATCCTTACCTGTAAGGCACACAGCGGCGTCTGCGCGAAGTGCTACGGCGCGAATATGGCAACGGGTCAGGCGGTACAGGTCGGCGAGGCAGTCGGCATTATCGCGGCGCAGTCCATCGGCGAGCCTGGTACACAGCTTACGATGAGAACGTTCCATACGGGCGGTGTTGCCGGTGATGATATTACGCAGGGTCTTCCTAGAGTAGAGGAATTGTTTGAGGCGAGAAAGCCGAAGGGACTTGCAATCATCGCGGAGTTTGGCGGCGTTGCTACGGTTCGGGAAACCAAGAAGCAGAGGGAAGTTGTTGTGACGGATTCCGAAGGGAACTCGAAAGCGTATCCGATCCCATACGGTTCCAGAATTAAGGTTTTGGACGGCGCGGAACTGGAAGCGGGCGACGAACTGACGGAAGGAAGCGTTAATCCGCATGATCTTCTCAAGATCAAGGGCGTTCGTGCCGTACAGGATTATATGCTTCGTGAAGTACAGAGGGTTTACCGGCTTCAGGGTGTAGAGATCAACGATAAGCATATCGAGATCATTGTTCGTCAGATGCTCAAGAAGATCCGTATCGATACCAAGGGAGATTCGGAATTTCTTCCGGGTATGACGACGGACGTACTTGATTTCAACGAGGCAAACGAGCAGCTTATCGAGCAGGGATTGGAACCGGCTACCGGCACGCAGATCATGCTTGGTATTACCAAAGCGTCTCTTGCGACAAGTTCATTCTTATCGGCAGCTTCTTTCCAGGAGACGACAAAGGTTCTTACGGAAGCGGCTATTAACGGTAAGGTTGATCCGCTGATCGGTCTGAAAGAAAACGTTATTATCGGTAAACTGATTCCGGCAGGTACCGGTATGAAGAGATACCGCAACGTAGCTCTGAATACGGACGTTAAGGAAGAAGCGGCAGCCGTTGAAGAAGCGGGCATTGAGATTGCCGAAGATGATGTTGTCACAATCGAAGAATAAAATATAATTGGTATTGTAAGAGAAGATATGATAAGATAATCGTAGATTAATCATATCTTCTCTTTTTTATTTGATAGGAAATTGCACGACAATTTCGCTATCTTACCGGATAGGAAAAGGGGAAGGCTTCGGAGAGAGGGTCTGCGCATGATAAATATTGTTGTATGTGACGATAATGAATACGATGTAGAATTGATCAAAAATTCGCTGGTCGCGGTTGCGGATATTTTTGGCGGGGAAATCCATATCGCGTCTTTTTATAATACCAAAGATGTAGAAGGTTTCTTAGTGAACGACCGGATCGATTACGCGTTTCTGGATATCGAATTGCCGGGGACCGATGGTTTTTCTTTGGCGGAAGCGATCCTGAATAAGTACGCGGAGGCGAGAATATTTTTTGTATCAAACTATGAGGAAAGAGTATTTGAATCGTTCCGGTACAATCCGCCTAAATTCATCAGAAAACGGAAATTTGACATGGATATGGCGGAGGCAGCGGAATTACTGAAAAAGTGGATCAGGGAACGGTTGCAGGTACTCTATGTAAAAGTCGATAATGAGAATGTTACTATAAAGGTAGAAAAAATCAGGTACATCGATACCTGTCAAAATTACATCGTTTATCATCTGACCAACAATTCCCGGATCACGCAGCGAAAAACAATAAAAAGTTTTATGGAACAAAATCCGTGTGAAAGTCTTCTTAAAGTGAACGCGGGCTGTATCGTGAATATGCGCTATGTTCTGAAAATAAAAAACAGGCGGATATATCTGACTTCGGGAGAGGATTTTGGCATTGGAAGAAGTATCGAGAAGGAAATAAAGCGTAAATTTGTCCGGTATAAACTGGAGACGGAAGAGGTTATGTAAAGTGGATTTGATCGTAATCGAGATATTTTTCTGCGTGTTTTTGGAACTGACCAAACAAAGAGTGTTCCAGATCCATATAGGTTTTTGGTGTAAAGAGAACATATTTTTCATTTTTGTATATATATGTTTCTTTTTGATCCTGTTTCTTAACAGAGATACCGATAATCGGAAATATAATTATTTGTTCGGGGTCATATGCACACTTTTATCTGCTTTGGCAATCGCTGCATCGCAAGCCGGCAGTCTGAAAATCGCGGTAATGTATATAAGTGTTTTGGCAGGGTGCGGCGTCGTGGTGCTTGCTACGATATTTCTTCTATCCGATAAGATTGAAATGCAGAAAAATAAAATCAACGTTTTAAATGAGTTAAATCAGAAATATGTAACGGAACGGCACAACTACGCGCAGATCAGGCGAATGGCAGAACTGGATCGGAAAAAATATGAGTATTGCGAGCATATTGAGGATTTAATGAAAAGTTATAAACTTATTTTTGACGATATGGGGATACGGTTTGAGTATTTTATGGAAAATATTCCTCTGAAAAGTGTGGATAAGATGTTCTTTGTCATAACCAATCTTTTGGAGAACGCAAAGGAAGCCTGTCTGAAAAATTCTCCGGAAGGCGAGGTGTTTTTGCGCATGTACCGTAAAAATGATCTGCTGATAATTGTTGTAAAAAACAGTATCGGACAATCCGTGCTGACCGGCAATCCGTTGCTTTTGTCGGATAAAAAAGAGGAAAATCATGGTGTGGGGCTGGAGTATGTAAAAAAGGTCATTGAAGAATATAACGGAGTGATTGATATTTCGGAGCGGGATCGTATGTTTCAGGTGAAAATAGCGGTAAATATCGGGTAAAATAACACCAAATCCGTCGGATTATCACATGTGGATTGAATTGTTGTGGAGAGGGGGATATAATGAGGAAAATCGGTACTTCGACGGAAAGGTGGATTGGGAAAATGAAAAAAACGAAGAAAAGATTATTGACATTGGTACTGTTTATCGTAATGCTTGTTACTATTTTTTTGTACTCTTTTTCGTATATGGACGCAAAAAAATTCCAAAAGGAAGAGACATATATTAGTGAGGATCTTAGCGATCTAAATTGGGAATATCCGTTTTCGGATAAGGAACATTACAATTTTATTTCTGCCGGGTATAAAACGGAAAACAGACCGGATCATAAAGGGCTTGATATAATCAGCAATTCGCCGTCATACCCGATCAACGGAGCGGAAATAAAAAACGTATCTGAGGGAACGGTTCTTGTATCAAAAGGCGTAACATATGATTCGGCGGGTCAGCCTGCTTGTGATAACGGGGGAGCGGGAAATTATGTCGTTGTCCGGTTAAACGCAAAATATTCCGATATGGATAATTTTATTGTAGTGCGATATTTACATATGTCCGATAAGCCGTATTGCTCTCCGAATGCAGTGATTTCAAAAGGAGCTTTTGTGGGTTTGGCGGGTTCAACGGGCGATACGCCCGAGCCACATCTGCATATTGATATCAATGCGTCAGGAGAAAATTATACATCGGAAGAAAATTCCGTAAATCCTATTTTGTTTTTTCCCAATTACACATTTGAATAAGGAGCAATGCGTATGAAAAAAGTATTTTTATTATTTTTTCTTTGTTTTGGTTTCTTGTTTGGTTGTGGGGAAAAGGAAGAACCTGCATGGGAAAATGTGACGATACCGGTGTCCGAGAATGACGGTCCGTATAAAATTAAAGCGTATAGTGAGGAGGGGTGCAGTATACTGCGGGAGCTTGGCGGCAGTTATACGTTTGTATATTATGGATTGGACACGGCATTTGACAGAATGGTATCGAAAGACGAATACGATCAATGGATCGCTACGTTTCAGTCGGAAATGAATCCGGACGGTAAGTCGTGGGATATCTGTTTACAGAAGGATTTCATTCACTATTTTAATATCCCGAAACAGCAGGTGGAGGAGAAACTTTCCCTGACATACACGCAGGAGCAGATCGACGCGTTCTATTCGGACGATCACAAAGATTTGAATACGGCGTTTCAAAGCGATTACGCGATCATGGTGAACGGCGAGCTGTATTCGCCGATCTGGCTGGCGACGCATACGAAACGAGATTATGAAAAGGCGGGAATAACCGTTGAGCAGTTAGAGGAATGTATTGCGAAATGCGACAGGGAGTATATGAAGGAGGTATGCCTTCCCGTTGCTTACCAGATCACGACAATGGATAAGAAATACGACGTAGAAACGCTTAACTGTATCCGCGAAGAAGCCGGACGCCTTTCGTTATACGGGATACCGGACGCGATCCATGATATTATAGAGGAAGAGCGGTATGAGGAGTATATGGGGCGGTTTTGCTTTGAAAACAGCGCGCCGGAGAGAAAAATCAGTGAGTTAAATATCGTCAACATACTGTCGGAGTTTGATTTGGATTATAGTACGTTTTCGGGTATCTGTCATGGATATGTTTCGGAGGAGGAGTGCAGGGTTCTTTTTTCGAGAAATTATGAGGAGATTGATCGTTTGTTTATGGAATGATCGTAACGGCGGATATAAGGACGCGGTTTGGAATGGTTTTCCGGACCGCGTTTTTTTCGTTTCATAGGAAAAATATCGGGAAATTCGTCTTGGGGAAATATGTAAAAAATTTTCTATTATTCTTAATAAAATCAGTTGACACATGCAAAAATAAAGAATATAATCATAAAGTGTGCGTAAAAAGCGCATGCCAACGATTTATTCCATAAGAAGAATAGATTGCAACCTAAAATCTAATTCCGGGAGGTGAAAAAGAAATGCCTACATTTAATCAGTTAGTCAGAAACGGTAGAAAGACTTCCGAGAAGAAGTCAACTGCTCCGGCTCTTCAGAAGGGATATAATTCTCTGAGAAAGAAAGCTATCGATACGGCGGCTCCTCAGAAGAGAGGCGTTTGTACGGCAGTTAAGACAGCTACCCCTAAGAAGCCTAACTCAGCTCTTCGTAAGATCGCCAGAGTTCGTCTTTCTAACGGTATTGAAGTAACAAGCTACATTCCGGGCGAAGGTCACAACCTTCAGGAGCATAGCGTTGTTCTTGTAAGAGGCGGAAGGGTAAAAGACCTGCCAGGTACAAGATACCATATCGTTAGAGGTACGCTTGATACCGCCGGCGTTGCCAAGAGAAGACAGGCGCGTTCTAAGTATGGTGCTAAGAGACCTAAGGACGCAAAGTAATTTCTGTTTCAGAAGTTACTGATTAATAGAGAATTTCTCTATTATATTCACATTGATTATTTATAGTGCCGGAATTAGACATGTTTTTTCCTGGGGTTGCAGGATTAAGATATTAGTAAGACCGCGCACGAACACAAAAATTAATTGTGAGTACCGATGAATTATTGAGTGGATTTATTCACGTATTTAAGGAGGGAAGAACCGTGCCAAGAAAAGGACATACTCAGAAAAGAGACGTATTAGCGGATCCGATTTACAATAACAAGGTTGTTACCAAACTTATCAACAATATCATGTTGGACGGTAAGAGAGGCGTAGCGCAGAAGATTGTATACGGAGCGTTTGACAGGGTTGCCGATAAGACCGGAAAGCCGGCTCTTGAAGTGTTCGAGGAGGCAATGAACAATATCATGCCGTTACTTGAAGTTAAGGCAAGACGTATCGGCGGTGCCACATATCAGGTACCTATCGAAGTAAGACCGGACAGAAGACAGGCTTTAGGTCTTCGCTGGTTGACAGCGTATTCCCGCAAGAGAGGCGAGAAGACGATGGAAGAAAGACTGGCTGCCGAGATTATGGACGCTGCTTCTAACACAGGTGCTGCCGTGAAGAAGAAGGAAGAAGTTCATAAGATGGCTGAGGCTAATAAGGCTTTCGCACATTACAGATTCTAATTTGCGATTAGGATTGACATTAATAAAAGGAGGAGAAACCTTTGGCTGGAAGACAATATCCGTTAGAGAGAACCAGAAATATAGGAATTATGGCTCATATTGACGCCGGTAAGACGACGACGACAGAACGTATCCTCTATTATACTGGTGTAAACTATAAGATTGGTGATACTCATGAAGGTACCGCGACCATGGACTGGATGGAGCAGGAACAGGAAAGAGGTATCACGATTACTTCAGCTGCGACGACATGCCACTGGACACTGGAGAAGGAAACCAAGCCGGCTCCGGGCGCGCTTGAGCATCGTATCAACATTATCGATACTCCCGGTCACGTTGACTTTACCGTTGAGGTTGAGCGTTCACTTCGTGTACTGGACGGCGCTGTCGGTGTATTCTGCGCTAAGGGTGGTGTAGAGCCACAGTCAGAAAATGTTTGGCGTCAGGCTGACACCTACAATGTACCGAGAATGGCATTTATTAATAAGATGGATATCTTAGGCGCTAATTTTTACGGTGCGGTAGATCAGATTAAGACCAGATTAGGTAAAAACGCAATTTGTCTTCAGTTACCGATCGGTAAGGAAGACGAATTTAAAGGTATCATCGACCTGTTTGAAATGCAGGCTTATATCTACAATGACGACAAGGGTGATGATATCTCGATCGTAGCGATTCCTGATGATATGAAGGAACTTGCTGAGAAGTATCATGAAGAATTGATCGAGAAAGTCGCGGAACTTGACGACGATCTGACAATGAAGTATCTTGAAGGTGATGAGATCACCGTTGAGGAGCTGAAAGCAGCGCTTAGAAAAGGAACCTGCGAGTGCAGGGCTATTCCGGTATGCTGCGGTTCCGCGTATAAGAATAAGGGCGTTCAGAAACTTCTTGACGCCGTTATCGAGTATATGCCTTCTCCATTAGATATCCCTGCGATCAAGGGTGTTGACATGGACGGTAATGAGATTGAAAGACATTCATCGGACGACGAGCCGTTTTCCGCGCTTGCGTTTAAGATCATGGCTGATCCGTTCGTTGGTAAACTTGCGTTTATCCGAGTGTACTCCGGTACATTAAATTCGGGTTCTTATGTTTTCAACTCTACCAAGGGCAAGAAGGAGCGTGTCGGACGTATCCTTCAGATGCACGCGAATAAGAGAGAGGAACTGGATAAAGTTTACTCAGGCGATATCGCGGCAGCGGTAGGCTTTAAGGTAACCGCCACAGGCGATACCATTTGTGATGAAAATCACCCGGTAATCCTGGAGTCCATGGAATTTCCGGAGCCGGTTATCGAGCTTGCGATCGAGCCTAAGACGAAGGACGGACAGGGCAAGATGGGCGAGGCTTTGGCAAAACTTGCCGAAGAAGATCCTACGTTCCGCGCCCATACGGACCAGGAGACAGGGCAGACGATCATCGCGGGTATGGGTGAACTTCATCTTGAAATCATTGTGGACAGACTTCTTCGTGAATTTAAGGTTGAGGCAAATGTCGGCGCTCCGCAGGTTGCTTATAAGGAAACCTTTACCAAGGCTGTTGACGTAGACAGTAAGTATGCAAAGCAGTCCGGCGGTCGTGGACAGTACGGTCACTGTAAGGTTCACTTTACACCGATGGATCCGAATGGCGAAGAAACGTTTAAGTTTACATCAAGCGTAGTCGGCGGCGCGATTCCTAAGGAATATATCCCGGCTGTAGGCGAGGGTATTGAGGAAGCGACCCAGGCAGGCGTGCTTGCCGGTTTCCCGGTACTTGGCGTATCCGCAGATGTATATGACGGTTCATACCATGAAGTCGATTCCAGTGAAATGGCATTCCACATTGCGGGTTCCATGGCGTTTAAGGACGCTATGTCAAAGGGCGATCCGGTATTGCTCGAGCCAATCATGAAAGTGGAAGTTACCATGCCGGAAGATTATATGGGCGACGTTATCGGCGATATAAACGCGCGTCGCGGACGTATCGAAGGTATGGACGACATTCCGTCCGGCAAGATGGTTAAGGCGTATGTACCGCTTTCCGAAATGTTTGGATATTCAACGGATCTTCGTTCCAAGACGCAGGGTCGTGGTAACTACTCTATGTTCTTTGAGAAATATGAGCAGGTACCGAAGAATATTCAGGAAAAGATCATTGCTACAAAATCAAAATAATTGCGGAAATATTTCTTGAAAATATTGGAATAATGCAATATAATAAAAAATAGCTTTATAACGCCCAAAATAAGGGTTATTTAATAAGGAGGATTTATAAAAATGGCTAAAGCTAAATTTGAAAGAACCAAACCACATTGTAACATTGGTACAATTGGACACGTTGATCACGGTAAGACAACATTAACAGCCGCTATTACAAAGACACTGAATGCCAGATTAGGTACAGGTGAGGCTGTTGCATTCGATATGATCGATAAGGCACCGGAAGAGAGAGAAAGAGGTATCACAATCTCTACAGCTCACGTTGAGTACGAGACAGAGAAGAGACATTACGCACACGTTGACTGCCCAGGCCATGCTGACTATGTAAAGAACATGATCACAGGTGCAGCGCAGATGGACGGCGCTATCCTTGTTGTAGCTGCTACAGACGGTGTTATGGCTCAGACAAAGGAGCATATCTTACTTTCACGTCAGGTAGGCGTTCCTTATATCGTAGTATTCATGAACAAGTGCGATATGGTTGATGATCCGGAGCTTCTTGAGTTAGTTGAGATGGAGATCACAGAGCAGCTTGAGGAATACGAATTTACAGGCTGCCCAATCATTCAGGGTTCCGCTCTTAAAGCTCTTGAAGATCCAAGCGGCGAGTGGGGCGACAAGATCCTTGAGTTAATGCACACTGTTGACGAGTATGTTCCGGATCCAGTGCGTGCTACCGATCAGCCATTCCTTATGCCTGTAGAAGATATCTTCACAATTACAGGTCGTGGTACCGTTGCTACCGGTAGAGTAGAGCGTGGTACTCTTCATATCAATGAGGAAGTTGAAATCGTCGGTATCAAGGAAGAGTCAAGAAAGACTGTTGTTACCGGTATCGAAATGTTCCGTAAGCTTCTTGACGAGGCTCAGGCAGGTGATAACATCGGCGCGCTTCTTCGTGGCGTTCAGAGAACCGATATCGAAAGAGGACAGGTTCTTGCTAAGCCGGGTACCGTAACATGCCATAAGAAGTTTACGGCTCAGGTTTACGTTTTAACAAAGGACGAGGGTGGACGTCATACTCCATTCTTCAACAACTATCGTCCACAGTTCTATTTCAGAACAACAGACGTAACTGGTATCTGCAACTTACCAGCCGGCACAGAAATGTGTATGCCTGGTGATAACGTAGAAATGACCATCGAACTGATCCACCCGATCGCTATGGAGCAGGGTCTTACATTCGCTATCCGTGAGGGTGGTCGTACAGTAGGTTCTGGCCGTGTGGCAAGTATCATTGAGTAATTATAATTTATTTAGTAAAATCAAGGCTTTCGGAAGGTTCTCCGAAAGCCTTTTTACGTGTTGGAACAGTTCAAAAATGCTCTATGGTTCTAATATGGTTCTAAAAATTTGTTCACCTGATACAGCTATGGAAAACATTCACTAATAGTTTTCAACAGGAATATTAAATGAGTTCATCAGGCTGTCTATCCATATGTTGTATTCATCGGTATCAATTTTTTCACTTTCCAGTTCCTTGTTCAATTCGTTCCAACGAGATACAAGGGATGCAATCTGCGGACTCTCTATGTTAATGGATGCAACCAAACGTCTAGTGTCTGTATTGACAGAGGTGGAACATTCTACAGGTATCCCTGCCCTTATTAACTCCATAATAACCTTTAAAATATCTGAATATGTGTTAATACTTAATTCTTCATTAGGCTTAATTGTATATCCGAAAAACAAATCTTCTTTAATACCAATAATAGAACAGAATTTTTGTATTACCTCCATAGGCGGTTCACTATATCCATTTTCATAATTAGAATAAGTTGGAACAGAGAGTTCCAGCTTAGCCGCCATTTCTTTTTGGGACATATCAGCTCCCATGCGAAATGACTTCAAACGCTTGTCTATGTGTAAATAATGTGCTATTCGCATATTCTCACCTCACATCTGATTTTTAATTATTATACCACATTTTCAACAATAATAAATAGAAATATTCAAATTTTAATATTTTTACTTGACATATCTAAAAACAAATATTATTATAGAAATGCAAG
>JAMPBI010000001.1:11297-25357 GCA_023666775.1 Alistipes sp.
TCATCTCCATTGTGCAAAAGTCGTTTGCTCCGATTTCTTTTGTGCAATCTGCCAAGTAAAGTTTATTAGCAGGGTTTTTGACACCGAATCCTAATAGGAATTATAAAAAAATTAGTATTATAAAAATTTTACTACTTGACATTACATAATAGTGATGGTAATATAAAACCGGAAGGGAGGAAATCGATGAACGCACAGTTTAAAAAGGGTGTTTTGGAGCTGATCGTACTGGAATCGGTCAGGAAACGGGATATGTACGGTTATGAACTGGTGGAGGAAGTATCGAAGGTGGTGGACGTGAATGAAGGCACGATTTATCCGCTTTTAAAACGGTTGACAAATGAGAAGTATTTCGAGACCTATCTTCGGGAATCGACGGAGGGACCGCCCAGAAAATATTATCATCTGACGGCAGCGGGAATTTTATACCGGGACGAGTTGGAGAAGGAATGGGAAATATTTCAGGAAAGCGTTTGCAATTTTTTAAAGGAGCATAAGGATGGATAAAAGGGAATTTTTAAAGGAATTGGGGAAGTATCTGGAAATTCTTGAAGAGCAGGAACAGCAGGACATTCTCAATGAGTACTCGCAGCATATCGAAATGAAGATGAAAAAGGGAATGAGCGAGAAGGAAGCGATTGAGGATTTCGGCGATCCGGAAGTGCTGGCGGCGGAAATTCTTTCCGCGTATCATGTTAAACTTCAGGAGAAGACTGCGGACAGGCGGAATAAAATACATAGGATAGCAGAGCGTAGCGGACAATGGGCGAAAAGCGCGGTCACGGCAGTGAAGGGTGCCGGGCGCGGATTATGGAAGGGGATAAAATGGGTGGTAAAGACGCCGGTTGAAGCGTTTCGTTCGTTGTGGGAGAAAAGACCGCGCTGGGAAAGAAAAGAGAGAAAACAAGGGGATAATCATAATATGGAGAAATACGGTTTCATGAAGGGAATAAAGAATTTTATCGTAAGATTATGGAATTTTTGCGTCGGCGCGTTATTCTGGTGCGCCCGATGGGTGTTTAATCTTATATTGCTGTTTTTTGCCGCGATAGCGGGGGTTGTAGCTTTGATATGCCTATTTGGATTTGGCGTTCTGTTTGTACTGCTGATTGCCGGATATCCGCTTATCGGCGTTACCTTGGCGTGTTTTGGAGGGTTGATCATGTCCGGAGCGTTTTCGGCGCTTTTGTTCCTTTATCAGATTAAAGAAAAAAGAGACGAAGAAAGAGGAGGTGGCAGTTCATGCGTAACAGATTAAGACTGATCCTGCTTGGGGTGTTCTGCGCGGGAGTGCTGCTTACGGGGATCGGCGCGGGTATTGCCATTGTGGAGTACACATCGCTGGAATATACCGGTGTGCATGTATTAAACGGAGAAACGGTCAAAGAAGATTATGAGTTTAAAGTTGAGCCGGTGGAAGGTGAAAAGGTAATAATCAAGGATTATCGTGGAATGGTGGAACTTGTATACGATCAAACGGTTCCCGTCAATACGGTACGATGTACGGTTCAATCCAATCCGGATATCGAAAAGATAAGAATCAAGGTTGAAGGAAATAAAAATACGGGTACAGATGATAATATAAGAAATACATGGATCTATATTTCGGGCAGTTATGTGGGAAATGATTTTGACCTGCTTATGCAGAATAAAGATTTCATTCTTGCGGAATTAAAAGCCGGCAGGATCGGTACCTACACGGTTGAAAATCCTATAAAAGAGATTACCGTCCGGGTAAATCCTGAAATGGAAGGGATCGTTGGGCTGGAAGGCTGGTGGTAAAAGAAAATAAGCTTGCGTACAAAATAAGAATGTGCGCAGGCTTATTTTTCTATTTTGTTTGCATATTTACTTGTTATATTTTTACGAACTGTATATAATAAGTATAAATGCGATTTAATTTACATATCGGGAGGCATGAAATGGAACATAAATACAGTAATGATACAATTTGCGTACAGGCGGGCTGGAAGCCGAAAAACGGTGAGGCGAGGGTTCTGCCGATCTATCAGAGTACAACATTTAAGTACGACAGCAGCGACCAGATGGGAAGATTATTTGATCTGGAAGAATCCGGTTTTTTTTATACGCGGTTGGAAAATCCGACAGTCAATGCAGTCGCGTCTAAGATTGCGGAACTTGAGGGCGGTGTTGCCGCGTTGCTGACTTCTTCGGGACAGGCTGCCAATCTTTTCGCGGTTACGAATATCTGTCAGGCGGGCGACCATATCGTGTGTTCATCCAGTCTTTACGGAGGAACGTATAACCTGTTCAGCGTTACGCTGAAAAAATTCGGTATCGACTGTACTTTTGTGAGTCAGGACGCGCCGGTAGAGGAATTACAGAAGGCGTTTAACGAGCATACAAAAGTATTATTTGCGGAGACTGTCTCCAATCCTACGGTGGAAGTGCTGGATATCGAGAAATTTGCCGCGCTTGCGCACAAAAACGGGGTGCCTCTCATTGTGGATAATACGTTTGCCACGCCGATCAACTGCCGCCCGTTTGAGTGGGGAGCGGACATCGTGACCCATTCCACGTCAAAGTATATGGACGGACATGCCGTGACGCTGGGAGGCTGTGTCGTTGACAGCGGTAACTTTGACTGGGAGGCTTACGGAGATAAGTTTGCGGGATTGACAACGCCGGACGCGTCTTATCATGGGATCATATACACAAAGAAGTTTGGTAAAGGCGCCTATATTACAAAAGCAACCGTGCAGCTTATGAGGGATCTGGGGTGTACCATGTCGCCTCAGAACGCTTTTCTGTTAAATCTGGGCCTTGAAACATTACATTTAAGAATGCCGAGGCATTGTGAAAATGCGTTGAAGGTTGCGGAGTTTTTAAAGAGTCATGAGAAAGTAGCATGGGTAAATTACGCGGATCTCTCTGACGATAAGTACCATGATCTACAGCAGAAATATATGCCGAAAGGAACCTGCGGCGTAATGAGTTTTGGAATTAAAGGCAGCCGTGAGGACGCGATCAAGTTTATGGACAGTCTGAAATTTATTGCGATCGTGACCCACGTCGCGGACGCGAGAACCTGTATTCTCCATCCGGCAAGCCATACGCACAGACAGATGACGGAGGAACAGCTTCGGGAGGCGGGAGTCGCGCCGGATTTAATGAGGCTTTCCGTGGGAATTGAAGATGTAAATGATATAATCAATGATTTAAGCAGGGCATTGGAGCAGGCTTAAACAAATTAGGGTGAGGATATGAGTAGAAGAGAAAATAAGGCAGGCGTTCTGCCGTTTGCGGTTACTGCGTTAGTATTTGCGTGTTTCGCGGCTATCTGCGTTATGTTTATGTCTATGAGGGACCTGAGGGCGCAGGTGGGAGAATACGAGAGCAGGATTTCGGATATGAAGGGTGAGATCGCGTCGTTATCGGCGCGGGAGAACATTCCAAGTGTTACGGAACCTGAAAACGTAGTTCCTGTTAATAGTCAGGAACCCGTTGCGGTCAAGGATACGTTTGAAGACGAGTGGAAGGGGCTGAAAGTAGCATGGTACGGGGACAGTCTGACGGAGTTGTATTATCACTGTGAATATGTTAATCAGTATTTTGGATTTGAGGGATACAACTGCGGAATAAGCGGTACTTCCGTCGCGAATATGAACGAGCAGTCCATGTGCCACCCGCAGCGTATGACCATGGAGGGAAAAGCAATCCCTAATGACGCGGAAGTGATCATCATTATGGCGGGTACAAACGATTGGGCGGCAAATATTCCTTTGGGGGATAAGCGTTTATCCTTTGACGCCGACGGTCATCTGCGTGTGGATAACGCGACGTTTTATGGGGCGTGCCATGAGATGTTTTATAATATGACGCAGATGTATCCGGACGCGTATATTCTTGTTGTAGGTTCGCCGATCGCGGCTTCCAATCAGTTAAATCTGTATAATGAGCAGGATCTGACGTCCTTTGACTATGGTTCCGCTTTATGTGACGCGGCGTCCATGTGGGGTATTCCGTCCTTTAATATTGGTGAAATGATGGGAATTAACGTAAACAATGTGGACGACGCCAGCGCGCTGATGTATGAAGGGATACATTTCGTTGACGGCGGCGCGAGAATGGCGGCGGACGTGATCATACAGGAAATATGCAGATTGAAATATTACAAATAAAGGCTGGTACATTCAATGGGTATAAAGGATCAGGTGAAAGAATATCCTCAAAAATACAGACGGATTTTTTCCATATATAATCATATCTGCGGAGGAAATAAGATCGTTGTCAAAGGAACGTCGAAAGTGACGATTGGAACGGCGTTGTTAAAACGTGTCCGTATCCATATGTACGGTGAGGGTAATCTCATTGAGATCGGCGATCTGACCCGGCTGAATGATGTGGAAATATTTGTGAAAGGTAATCATAATACGATCCGTATCGGAAAAAATAACGGTTTTGAAGGGAGCAGCCTCTGGATCGAGGACGACAATAATACCATTCAGATAGGAGAACATAACCGTTTCTTTAAAAACAGCCATATCGCGGCATTGGAGGGAACCTCCGTTGTGATCGGCTCGGACGGTCTTTTCGCTCCCGGTGTGGAAATGCGTACCAGTGACAGTCATTCCGTTCTCAGTCTGAACGGGGTACGGCTGAATAAAGCCAAAAGCATTTCTGTGGGAGATCATGTGTGGATTGCTGCGGGCAGCGTTCTGTTAAAGGGAGCGGCGGTGCCGGATAATTGTGTTGTGGGGATACGTTCCCTGGTGAATAAGCCGTTGGAAGAAAAGAATTGTTTATATGTGGGAAGTCCCGTGCGAAAAGCGAAATCCGGGATAACATGGGATTCCAAGAGGGTGTAGGAAGATGACTAAGGACATGACAAAAGGGGCGGTACTGCCCCTTTTAATTCGTTTTACAATTCCTCTTGTTCTGGGGAATTTATTGCAGCTGACTTATAACGCGGCAGACGGTATTATTGTGGGGCGGTATGTGGGAAATGACGCGCTCGCCGCCGTCGGAACCAGTAATCCCCTGATGACCCTTATTATCCTGTTTGTGCAGGGGGTATGTCTGGGAGCCGGGATACTGATTGGTACGCTGTATGGCGCGAAGGATTATAAGCGTCTGAAAAAGCAGATCAGTACCTCAATGCTGGCAGGACTGGCATTTTCCTTCGGGGTAACGGTACTGGCGCTTGTGTTCGCGCCGTGGCTGCTTCGTCTGTTGCAGGTGGATAAAGAAATCCTGCCGGCGGCGGTTTCTTATCTTCGCATTGTTATGTGCGGTCTGGTCTTTAATTTTATTTACAATTATTTTGCCAGCGTTCTCCGTGCTTTGGGAGACAGTAAATCACCGCTGCTTTTCTTGGGGATCAGCGCAGTGATCAATATCGCGGGAGATCTTTTCTTTGTGGCGTATCTTCGCATGGAAGTTGAGGGCTGCGCGGTCAGCACGGTTCTCAGTGAAGCCATAAGCTGCTTTTTGTGCATGACTTATATTAAAAGGAAAATTCCTCTTCTCAATATGGGAAAAGAATGGCTTGTATTTGAGAAAAGTATGCTGAAGGAGACTTTTCAGTATGGTATGGTCAGCGCGTTACAGCAGTCTACGGTACAGGTTGGAAAACTGGGTATCCAAGGGATTGTGAATAGCCTTGGGGTAACGGCTACGGCGGCTTTTGCGGCGATTAACCGTATTGACGATTTTGCTTATATTCCCGAACAGAATATCGGCCACGCGATGACCAGCGTTATGGCGCAAAACCGGGGCGCGGGAGAGACCGAGCGCGTCCGGAAAGCGTTTCGCGCGGGAATGGCGGTAGAGGTGATCTACGGGTTGGCTGCGGGCATTGTACTGCTTTTGCTGGCGTCATATCTTATGCGGCTTTTTACCACGGACGTGGAAACCATTCAGACCGGCGTACAGTATCTCCGCCTGATCGCGTTTATGTATATTGTTCCGGCGCTGACAAACGGCGTGCAGGGGTATTTCAGGGGAATGGGGGATCTGAAAGTTACGCTTTGGAGCAGTATCATTAATTTTGCGGTCCGTTTTATCAGCTGCGTACCGCTCGTGTTTGTTTTCCATATGGGGATCATGGCGCTGCCGTGGGCGTATTTATGCGGCTGGATTGCCATGATGCTTTATGAGTTCCCGTTTTTGCTGCGCGGCAGACCACGCGAAGGGAAATAGGGGAATAACAAAAGACGGCACGCATATAATGGAATAAAACAGATACGGCAGGATTTTATGGAAATATATGTGGTACAACGCGGCGACACGGTAAACGGGATAGCGGAACGGTTTGGCGTGGCGCCGGAGATCATTATTGTTACGAACCAGCTTGTTTATCCGTACCTCCTTGCGGTGGGGCAGGCGCTTCTGATAAACGACGGCGTGGGGAATAGGAACGGGTATGTGGATTTGAATGGATTTGCATACCCGTTTATCAGCAGGTGGGTATTGGAAAATACGCTGCCTTATCTTACTTATCTGTCGGTGTTTTCTTATGGATTTACGAGGCAGGGATATCTGGTCTATCCCCAGCTTCCCGACGACTGGATGATCGAGATGGCGGAACAGGCAGGCGCGGTCCCTATTCTGACGCTGACGCCCCTTGATGAATATGGCAGATTTAACAATAATCTTATAACCAGCGTAGTAAACAGCACGGAATATACCGACAGGCTGATCGGGGAACTTTTATATATTCTTGACGGTAAGGGTTATGGTGGTGTAGATGTGGATTTTGAGTATATTAAGCAGGAGGACCGCGATTTATTTACGGCGTTTGTTTTGGAGCTGCATAACCGGTTATCGGCGGAAGGTTATACCGTCAGTGTGGATCTGGCGCCGAAAACGTATGCCGATCAGCCGGGACTTCTCTATGCCGGGAAGGATTATGCCGCGCTGGGCGCGGCTGCGGACTGGGTGCTTCTGATGACGTATGAATGGGGGTATAAATACCACCGTGCAAGCCATAAGTAATTATCGGGAGGAAATCCTAGGATAGATATTCAGCGTAAAATTGGCGTTTGTCAGGGTTCCCCGGTGGTTTGGAGTTTCTTTCTCATAAGTGATTTTGGAGATTAAATCCTTTAAAAGTTCGTTGTTGACAGTCGGAGTGTTGTTCCTGTAGGTATCAAGAAGATACCGAACCCTTGGAATGAAACTTTCTTTTTCTTCAATGGCCAGTTTCAGGCTGGAAATATCCTTTAAAAGCTGTTCTTTCTGCACGGTTTTGTCTACCAGCTCTTTATCCAACGCCTGTTTTCTTTCCTTAAATATTTCAATGGTATAGACTTCCTGTTCTAACAGTTCATAAGCTCTGGTCTGCTGCTTCTTAACGGTTTCCAGTTCTTTGTCAAGTTTTGATAGGACAGCCTCTTTGTCTTTGATCTCGGAGCGGAGCGGAAGGGTATCGGTATTATTGACGCTGGGATTTTCAAGCGCGTATTCCCTCAGCCAGTTTTCCAGAAACTCAATTATTTTATTTTCAATCAGAAACATAGGACTTGATACGTTGGAGCAGTGTTTGTCAGGGCATTTTAAGGTATCATATTTGTTTTTGCTGTTGGCGCCAAGTCTGGTCATCAGCCGTCCGCATTTACTACAGTATACAAGACCGGAAAGAGGGTTCTGTAAAACAGATGTTGCCGGTACAGTGTTTTTGCGGTTCTGCTTGCGCAGACGCTGGATCTGCTCAAATTCCGCTTTGGTAAATGCAGGTGTATGTTTTCCTTTTGCCATGGTAAAGTCATCTGTCCGGTAGCTTGACTTGCGCAGAAAGCCGTCCTCTACCGTCTTTACATATTTGCGCTTGCCGAAAGATACAAATCCGGCATAGGTCATATTTGTTGCAATTTCGCCAACCATGGATTTGGTCCATGGACGGTTGTCCAAAGCATTAGGATTGTTCCATTTTGCGCTGCTTGGGACAGGTACATTCATTTCTGTAAGTCTGTCAGCAATCAAGTCATCACCGACTTTGCGGCAGGTTCCGTCCGGCATCAGCATACCGTTTAATATCCAGTCGCCGATTTGGCGGACAATGGCAAAAGTTTCCGGCACCGGTTCCAGAGTGTAGCCTTTGCTTCCGGTATTCTTTACCTTGCGGTAGCCAAATGGCGGAGTGCTTCCGATGAAGTTTCCTTCATTAAGGGACGCCATTCTGCCGCACTGAAGTCTTCGGTTGATGGTTTTATATTCACGTCGGGACATAAACAGACCAAACTCAAAGTATTCTTCGTCAAATTCATTGTTCGGGTCATATATTTTATTTGGGGTAATGATTTTGGTTGAGGAGTATTTGAAGGCGTCCGCGACAATTCCCTGGTCTCTGGTATTGCCGCGGGCAAGACGTTCCACTTCCACTACCAGAACGCCTTTCCATTTCCCCTGCTCCACAGAGCGGAGGAGTTCCTGCATTACGGGCCGTTCGTCAATGGTATCGCCGGAAACGACTTCACTGTAGAAATGCGAAATCTTTATATTCATGCGCTGCGCCGTATCAACGAGTATTTTTTTGTGGCGTGCCAGCGTTTCACCGGCGCCGTTCTGCTCGGCTTCCATGTCGGAACGGCTTTTTCTGAGGTAGGCGCAATATTCGTCGGTGAGGTTTTGGAAAATGTTGGTTGAATTGGTCATGGAGAAATCCCTTCTTGTAAGAGTCTTTTTAAATCCATTACAACATTATATTGGCATATCTGTGTATTATGCAAATTATTAGTGGTAATTAGTACAACCAGAGTAAACATATGTTAAATCAGGGAAAGGCGGTGGAACAGATGGCGGTGATAATGAAGTATCGGAGCGGAAATTGTAATGTAATCCTTCATGATGATGATATTGAAGATATGGAAGAGCAAAACAGACTGCTCCGCCATGCATGGAGTGTAGAGGTCAACGCAGACTACGGTCGTTATTTGGAGGAACAAAAAAAATTAAAAATACCTATTGACATTTCCTAAAAAGGTATTATAATCATAATATAGTTTTCCTATCAAACATATAGGAAATAGAAAAGGCAGAAAGGAGTATTGCCATGAGAACAACAGTTATCCGCAGAGTGAATAATATGATGTGCTGCATGTGTATGTGCTGCTGTAGCGGCAAGGATATACAATGTTTATTAACTGACGGCGGATTGCGGCGCGATTTTGCCGTCCTGCGCGGACGAATGCGGCGGTTGTTTTCGGGAGAGTGAGAACCCTTATTTTTGCGGAAAACAGATAGAAGTTATGGAGTCCGGGCAGCCGGGCTCTTTTATTTTCTAATAGGAAAAGGAGAAACGTTTATGATACGATTTGAAAATTTGAGTAAAACCTTTCAGGGAAAAAATACGGATTTTGAAGCGTTAAAGAATATCAACTTTGAAATCGGAGAGGGGGATATATACGGAATTATCGGATACAGCGGCGCAGGGAAGTCCACGCTGGTAAGAATGGTGAATGCGTTGGAGAAACCCACAAGCGGAAAGGTCTTTGTGAATGATAAAGATTTAAGCACTCTGGGGGACAAAGAACTGAGGCAGCTCCGCAAGAATATCGGTATGATTTTTCAACAGTTTAACCTGCTGGAGTCAAAAACGATTTTTGACAACGTAGCCATTCCTTTAAAATTAAACGGCGTCGCGAAGAAAGAGATTGAAAGCAGGGTGGAAGAACTGCTGGAATTTGTGGAATTGTCGGATAAAAGAAACGCTTATCCGGGGCAGTTGTCGGGAGGTCAGAAGCAGAGAGTCGGAATTGCCAGAGCCCTTGCCACTAACCCGTCAATCCTTCTCTGCGACGAGGCAACCAGCGCGCTGGATCCAAAGACGACCGATTCCATTCTGGAATTATTAAAAAAGATTAATGAAACGTTACATATAACCATTGTGATCATTACCCACGAAATGCATGTGATCCAGAAAATCTGTAACAGGGTTGCGGTAATGGATTACGGCGAAGTGGTCGAAACGGGAGAAGTGATCCGGGTATTTGCGGATCCGCAGACAGAAATCGCGAAGCATTTTGTTAAGAACCTGATCCACGACACCATACCGGAGCCGTTGATCGAAAGTATCCGGAACGAAAAACGAAACGGAAGGATCCTTCGTATCAAACTGGAAAATGACGATAAGACGGAGCCGCTGTTGTGGGCGATCAACAAGAAATTTGAGGTGGAAACCAACATTTTATATTCTACGATCAACGTAATACAGGGGAAAGTGGTAGGTATCATGCTGGTACATTTCATCGGAACGGACGAGGAAATTGAAAAAGCAGAAAAATATATTCTCAGCGAAAACGAGGAATACAGGGAGGTTGAATTAGTATGATAGAAGAATTTTTGGGAATTACAACAGAGAAACTGATAAGGGCGGGCGGAGAGACGCTTTACATGGTGGCGTTTTCACTGGTACTTGGAGCGGCGCTGGGGTCCGTGATTGCCATTACGCTTTGGCTTACCAGAAAAGGAGGATTAAGGCAGAACGTGATTATTTATACGCTGCTGAACGGTGTGATTAATGTGATACGAAGCGTTCCGTTTATTATCCTTCTGGTGTGCGTAATGCCGTTTACGAAATTGATCGTGGGTACGAGGATCGGTACAAAGGCGGCGATCGTTCCGCTGGTTATTTACATAGCGCCGTATCTGGCGAGACTTGTGGAAAATTCTCTTCTTGAAGTGGGAAGCGGAATTATTGAAGCGGCACAGGCGATGGGAGCGACAAAATTTCAGATCGTGGTTCATTTCCTGCTTCCGGAAGCGTTTGGCTCGATCATTCTTGCTTTGACAACAGGAACGGTAGGACTGATCGGAGCGACGGCAATGGCAGGATATATCGGCGGAGGCGGGATCGGAAACCTTGCGCTGACTTACGGCTATCAGACATTTAACACAAACCTCATGGTTTTTACGGTGGTTATCCTGGTCATTTTTGTATGGATCATACAGGGGATCGGAAACAACTTCGCGAGAAAAAGAAGAACACATTCCTAAAATAACGGGTTAGACCGTTCAAATAAATTATCAGAGAAAAAGGAGAATTATGATTATGAAGAATTTAAAGAGAGCAGCAGTATTATTTTTAACGGTAGCATTGGCGGCATTGACAGCCTGCGGTGGTGACAAACAGGTAAGCGGCAATGCCGGAGATAAGAAGGAATTGAAGTACGGCAAGGCGGCGGGACCGTATACGGTTTTGTTTGAGGACGCGATCAAGCCAATTTTGGAAACGCAGGGTTATACGGTTACGGCGGTTGATTTTTCCGACTTATTGCAGAACGATATCGCGTTAAACGAGGGTGAAATCGATTTTAACGTGGAGCAGCATACCGCTTATGCCAATAATTTTAACGAAGCCCAGAAGGGAAATCTGGTTCCTGTTTCACCGATACCTACGGTTCCGGCGGCTATTTTTTCCGCGACAAACACATCGCTGGACGGAATAAAGGACAAGGCGAAAGTTGCCGTGCCAGATGACGCAGCCAATACGGCAAGAGCATATGTATTGTTACAGAAGGCAGGCTGGATCAAGCTGGATCCGAACGTGGATTTATCCTTAGTGAAGCAGAGCGATATTATTGAGAACCCTTACAATATTCAGTTTACGGAAATGACTTCTACCAATATTCCGGCGGTGCTGGACGATTTTGACTACGCGGTCATCACGGGAAGTATTGTGTACAATGCCGGAATGGACGCGTCAACGGCGCTTCTTCAGGAGGATATTCTGGAACATCTGATCCTTCAGGTGGTTGTGAAAGAGGAGAACAAAGACGCGCAGTGGGTAAAGGATATTGTGGCGGCATATCATTCGGACGAGTTTAAGAAATATCTTGATGAGAATAATAACGGATTATGGTATGTACCGGAAGAATTGTTTAACTAGAAAGTGAGATGAATTTTATGGCGTATGAAATTGATGAAACGGAGCAGAAAATTCTGGATATAATTGACGGGCGCCGCGATGAGATCCTGGCGTTTGCAAAAGACATTTATACTCATGCCGAGCTGGGGTATAAGGAGTTCCGCACGGCGGGGAAATTTGCGGACGTCACAAAGAAACTTGGACTGCATACGGAGGAAAATGTTGCGGTTACCGGTGTGAAAGCATATCTGAATGAAGATAAAAAAGAAAAAGCCAGTCTTGCGCTGATCGGTGAACTGGACGCGCTGCGCATTCCAAACCACAAATACGCAAATCCCGAAACGCAGGGAGCGCATTGCTGCGGACATCACGCGCAGCTTACCGGACTTGTGGGAGCCGCGTTTGCTCTGGCGGACGAAGAGGTAAGGAAGAAACTGGACGGGCAGGTGGTATTGTTTGCGGTGCCTGCCGAGGAGTATGGCGAAATCGAGTTTAAAAATCAGTTGAAGGACGAGGGCAAGATCAAATACGGCGGAGGAAAATGCGAGCTGATCCGTATCGGAGCTTTTGATGATGTGGATTTATCGATTGTTCATCATACGGGCGAAGGTGATATTTCGGTAGGTTCAGGATCTAACAACGGATTTGTTTCCAAAGTGATACGTTATAAAGGCGTTGCCGCGCACGCCGCCGGAGCGCCCCATCTGGGAGTAAATGCTTTAAACGCCGCGTCGCTTGGATTATCGGCGCTTGCCTATCAGAGGGAAACGTTTAAGGATACGGACAGCGTTCGTATCCACCCGATCATTACGAAGGGCGGCGGTCTGGTAAATGTTGTTCCTGACGAGGTGGTTGTGGAAACGCTGGTAAGAGCGGCAAACAAGGACGCGATCATTGACGCCGCGGCAAAGACGGACAGGGCGTTTGCCGCGGGAGCCGCAGGGATCGGAGCGGAATGTGAGATTACCACCATGCCCGGATACCTGCCGACGATCAAGGCGGAGGCGGACGAAAATGTGCTGGAGGCAGCATATGTCGCGTCACAATCCGGCGGAAAGAATTATGAGGTTGTAAAGCAGGATATCAATGCGCACAGCGGGGGATCTACGGACGTGGGCGACTTGCAGCATATCCAGCCGGTACTTACATTTAATACGGGAGGTAAGGTAAACGGACTTCACTCGGTGGATTTTGATATCGTTGATGAGGAGCTTGCCTATATCGTAACGGCAAAGATATTTGCCCTTTCGGCATACCGCCTGTTAAAGGACGGCGCTGTGAATGCCGGAAAAATCGTCCGGGATTATCAACCGGTGTTTACAAAAGAGGAGTATATTGAGTATATGGATTCTTTTATTAAGGAAGAATCTTTTCGATAAATATCACATTATTATAAGAAGAAAAAGGATTGTACTAAAAAAAATACAATCCTTTCTTATTTTTTTGAAAAAAAGTCTTGCAAATATGGAAAACAACCTTTATACTAAATTTTGCTGTGACATGATAGCTGTGAAGCGTGAGGTTGCTATATGAAGAATATAGGTTTTTCCGTGGAGCGAATGTCAAGAGCCGCAAGGCTTAACAAACTGGCGACAAGTCACTGTACAGTATAATACCTGCAAGGGCAGGGCGTGTGAAGTTTCTGAAACTCCGAACGGAAAGTCAGGAAACACACGGGGATGTGTACAGTCACCGCTTGTCGTACTAATCACAAAAGTACGAAAAGGAGGCGACTTTTTTTATGGCAAGTCAAGTAATGAGAATCACATTGAAGGCTTACGATCATCAGTTAGTTGATCAGTCTGCCAAGAAGATTATCGAGACTGTTAAGAAGACAGGATCTCAGGTGAAGGGTCCGGTACCTCTTCCTACTAAGAAGGAAGTTGTTACGATCTTAAGAGCTGTTCATAAGTACAAAGACTCAAGAGAACAGTTCGAGCAGAGGACGCACAAGAGATTGATCGATATCATTACTCCATCACAGAAGACTGTTGATGCTTTATCAAGACTGGAAATGCCAGCCGGCGTTTACATTGATATCAAAATGAAATAGTTCAAATGGAGCTCCTCGCGAAGCGAGAGAACGATTGGAACAAAGTAGTTCAAGTTAAGTAATTAGTCCTGAAGGGTTTAATATAGAAGCAACATATATCATACGGTGGTGTAGGTTCCACTTATATTGACTGTTCTAGGATGATTGGGCAGGTCCCAATCCGCTGTAGATTAAACAGGA
>JAMPBI010000001.1:25457-29240 GCA_023666775.1 Alistipes sp.
TGATTGGGCAGGTCCCAATCCGCTGTAGATTAAACAGGAGGAAGTAAGAATGAAGAAAGCAATTTTAGCTACAAAAGTCGGAATGACTCAAATCTTCAACGAAGACGGAGTTTTAACTCCGGTAACTGTATTGCAGGCCGGACCTTGTGTGGTCACACAGATCAAGACGGTTGAGAATGACGGATACAGTGCGGTTCAGGTTGGTTTCGCTGACAAGAAAGAAAAGTCGGTAAACAAACCGATGAAGGGACATTATGACAAAGCGGGTGTTTCTTATAAGAGATTCCTTAAGGAATTTAAGTTTGAAAACGCTGAAGAGTATTCTTTAAAAGACGAGATCAAGGCAGATATCTTTGAAGCAGGCGATAAGGTTGACGCGTCAGCGATTTCAAAGGGAAAAGGTTTCCAGGGCGCCATCAAGAGATTTGGACAGTCCAGAGGACCTATGGCCCATGGTTCTAAGTTCCATAGACATCAGGGTTCCAACGGTTCGGCAACTACCCCGGGCAGAGTGTTCAAGGGTAAGGGAATGCCGGGTCAGATGGGTGGTAAGAAGATCACGATCCAGAACCTTGAAGTAGTAAGAGTGGACGCAGAGAACAATTTAATCTTAGTTAAGGGCGCAGTGCCGGGAGCTAAGAAATCTTTGGTGACACTTAAGGAAACAGTAAAGACTGAGAAGTAGTTTTTATTAAGGAAGGAGGAACACACAGATGGCAAACATATCTGTTTACAATATGGAAGGCAAAGAAGTTGGCAAGATGGAACTTAACGATGCCGTTTTCGGTGTAGAGATAAACGAACATCTTGTACACATGGCAGTGGTGAACCAGCTTGCAAATAAGCGTCAGGGAACACAGAGCGCGAAGACACGTTCTGAAGTATCCGGCGGCGGAAGAAAACCTTGGAGACAGAAAGGAACCGGTCACGCGAGACAGGGTTCTACAAGGGCTCCACAGTGGAAAGGCGGCGGTGTGGTATTTGCGCCAAAGCCAAGAGATTATTCTTTCAAGATTAACAAGAAAGAAAAGAGAGCAGCCCTTCTTTCGGCATTGACATCAAGAGTGCTTGAGAACAAGATGGTTGTTGTAGATGAATTAAAGTTCGATGAAGTTAAGACAAAAAAGTTCGTGGAAGTTATGAACAACTTAAAGGTAAATAAGGCGCTTGTTGTTTTAAATGATGTTGATACCAACGTTATTTTATCAGCAAGAAATATTCCTACAGTTAAGACTGCCCAGACAAACGAGATCAATGTGTATGATATTTTGAAGTATGATACGCTGGTAGTTACGAAGGCAGCCGTAGCAACGATCGAGGAGGTGTATGCATAATGGCAAACATTCAGTATTATGACGTAATCCTCAAGCCTGTAATCACAGAAAAGTCTATGGCGGACATGGCAGATAAGAAATACACGTTTCTTGTACACCCGGAAGCAAATAAGACAATGATTAAGGAAGCTGTTGAGAGAATGTTCGAAGGAACAAAGGTAGAAAAAGTCAACACCATGAATTGCGAAGGCAAGACCAAGAGAAGAGGCATGACCTTCGGCAAGACGGCAAAGACCAAAAAAGCTATCGTTAAGTTGACCGCAGACAGCAAGGATATTGAGATTTTTGAAGGTCTCTAAGATAAGATTCCTATAAGAATGAAAGGAGAGACAAGAAATGGGAATTAAGACATATAACCCATATACCCCTTCGAGAAGAAATATGACCGGTTCAGATTTCTCAGAGATTACAAAGAAAACTCCGGAGAAATCTCTGGTAGTATCTCTCAAGAAGAACGCAGGTCGTAATAACCAGGGTAAGATTACAGTAAGACACCGCGGAGGCGGCGCAAAACGCAAATATAGAATTATTGATTTTAAGAGAAACGGTAAGGACGGTATTCCGGCAAAGGTTGTCGGTATTGAATACGATCCGAACAGAACGGCTAATATCGCTCTGATTTCCTATGCTGACGGCGCAAAGGCTTATATCCTTGCACCACAGGGACTGACAGACGGAATGACCGTTATGAGCGGCGCTCAGGCGGAAGTAAGAGTCGGTAACTGTTTACCGCTTTCAGCAATTCCGGTTGGTACGGAAATCCACAATATCGAATTAATGCCGGGCAGAGGCGGACAGCTTGTTCGTTCGGCAGGCAACGCCGCACAGCTTATGGCTAAGGAAGGCAAGTACGCGACACTTCGTTTACCTTCCGGCGAAATGAGAATGGTGCCGATCGAGTGCCGCGCGACAATCGGTGTTGTCGGCAACGGCGATCACAACCTTATTAATATCGGTAAGGCCGGACGTAAACGTCACATGGGTATCAGACCTACGGTCCGCGGTTCCGTAATGAACCCGAACGACCATCCGCACGGTGGTGGTGAAGGTAAGTGTTCTGTCGGCAGACCGGGTCCTGTAACACCTTGGGGTAAGCCTGCTCTTGGTTTGAAGACCAGAAAGAAGAACAAGCAGTCTAACAAGCTTATCGTAAGAAGAAGAGACGGAAAAGGCATTAAATAAATCGGATTGATAATAAGGAGGAGAACCAATGGCTCGTTCACTTAAAAAAGGACCATTTGCAGATGAAAGTCTGCTCAAGAAGGTAGACGCTATGAACGCTTCAGGCAGCAAGCAGGTTATTAAGACCTGGTCAAGACGTTCTACGATCTTCCCGCAGATGGTTGGACATACAATCGCAGTTCATGATGGCAGAAGACATGTACCTGTTTATATAACAGAGGATATGGTTGGACATAAACTCGGCGAGTTTGTTGCCACAAGAACTTTCAGAGGACATGGTAAAGACGAAAAGAAATCAAAGCGTTAATGCGCAAAATTCGAAAGGAGGTTTAATCCATGGCTAAAGGACATAGATCCCAGATTAAAAGAGAGAGAAACGCCGTTAAGGATACAAGACCGTCAGCGAAGTTATCTTACGCCAGGGTTTCCGTACAGAAGGCATGTTTCGTATTAGATGCGATCAGAGGCAAGGATTTGGAAACTGCTTTAGGTATTGTTACCTACAGTCCAAGATATGCTTCAACATTGATAAAGAAGTTATTAGAGTCGGCTGCCGCAAATGCTGAAAATAACAACGGCATGGACCGCAGCAAGCTTTATGTAGAAGAGTGCTATGCAAATCAGGCTCCTACAATGAAGAGAATTAAACCGAGAGCACAGGGAAGGGCTTACAGAATTTTAAAGAGAAACAGCCACATCACTGTTATTCTTAATGAGAGATAATATTCAGGAAGGAGATTACAATGGGACAGAAAGTTAATCCACATGGAATGAGAGTCGGCGTGATCAAGGATTGGGATTCAAAATGGTATGCGGAAGCTGATTTTGCAGACAACCTTGTTGAAGACTATAAAATAAGAAAATTCCTCAAGGAAAAGTTATATTCAGCCGGCATTTCAAAGATTGAGATTGAAAGACCTACCGACAGATTAAAGGTTATTATCCATACAGCGAAACCGGGTGTCGTTATCGGCAAGGGCGGAGCTGATATTGAAGTATTAAAGAAAGAAATTCAGAAGTTTACGGACAAGAAACTTGTTTTGGATATCAAGGAAGTTAAAAGACCGGATCTGGACGCGCAGCTTGTGGCAGAAAATATCGCCGCTCAGCTGGAAAACCGTGTTTCATTCAGAAGAGCCATGAAATCCGCTATGTCCAGAACAATGAAGGCAAGAGCAAAGGGAATCAAGACAGCCGTTTCAGGACGTTTAGGCGGAGCTGATATGGCTCGTGCGGAATTTTACAGCGAAGGAACAATTCCTCTTCA
>JAMPBI010000001.1:29340-36915 GCA_023666775.1 Alistipes sp.
ACCGATACGGAGGGCAACGCATTGTCTTGGGCTAGTGCCGGTGGTCTTGGATTTAGAGGTTCAAAGAAATCTACTCCTTATGCAGCTCAGATGGCAGCGGAAACTGCTACAAAAGCAGCTTTGGTTCATGGATTAAAGTCGGTTGACGTTATGGTTAAGGGACCGGGTTCCGGCAGAGAAGCCGCAATCCGCGCGCTTCAGGCATGTGGTCTTGAAGTTATAAGTATCAAGGATGTTACTCCTGTTCCACATAACGGTTGTCGTCCACCAAAGCGTAGAAGAGTTTAATAGGAGGTGCAGTTAAGATGGCTATAAACAGAGTTCCTGTTTTAAAGAGATGTAGATCGCTTGATTTAGATCCGTTTTATTTAGGTGTAAATAAGAAATCAAATAGAAAGTCAAGAAATGCCGGCAAGAAGGTAAGCGAGTACGGCTTACAGCTTAGAGAAAAGCAGAAAGCCAAGTTTATCTACGGCGTATTGGAAAAGCCTTTCCGAAATTACTATAAGAAGGCGGAAAGAATGTCCGGTATGACCGGTGAGAACCTTATGGTTATGCTTGAGAGAAGACTTGACAATGTTGTATTCCGTTTAGGTTTTGCGAGAACAAGAAAGGAAGCAAGACAGATTGTTGACCATAAGCATGTTCTGGTAAACGGTCAGTGCATCAATATCCCTTCTTATTTGATCAAGGCAGGCGACACGATCGAGATCCGAGAGAAGTCAAAGGATTCAACAAGATATAAGGAAATCTTAGACGCGACGGCAGGAAGAGTCGTTCCGGAATGGCTTGACGCTGACGCCGAAAATCTTAAAGGTACGGTTAAGAATCTGCCTACAAGAGAGATTATAGATGTTCCAGTTAACGAGATGCTTATCGTCGAGTTATATTCAAAATAATCCGTAAGGATTAGCCAACCATACCCAAAAGGAGGGGCTTATTGTGTTCGATTTTGAAAAACCCAAAATTGAGATCGAAGAGATCTCGGAAGACAAAAAGTATGGAAGATTTGTTGTAGAACCACTTGAAAGAGGCTATGGTACAACCCTTGGTAATTCCCTTAGAAGAATTATGCTTTCTTCATTACCGGGCGCGGCGGTAAGCCAGGTTAAGATTGACGGAGTTCTGCATGAGTTCAGTTCGATCCCGGGAATAAAGGAAGATGTTACTGAGATCATAATGAATATCAAAGGATTGGCGATCAAGAATACCAGTGATTCAAACGAGCCGAAGACTGCTTACATTGAAGTGGAAGGCAGGGAAGGCGTTGTGACGGGCGCAGACATTCAGGCTGATTCGGATATTGAGATCATTAACCCGGAACAGGTTATCGCGACGCTCAACGGCGGCGTGGACTGTAAACTGTTCATGGAATTAACGATTACAAAGGGTAGAGGATATGTAAGTTCGGATAAGAATAAGAACGAGAATATGCCGGTTGGTGCTATCGCGATAGACTCGATCTATACTCCTGTTGAGAGAGTAAATTTATCTGTTCAGAATACCCGTGTAGGTCAGATTACAGATTATGATAAGCTTACTCTGGACGTATTTACAAACGGTACTTTGGAACCGGACGAGGCTGTAAGTCTTGCCGCCAAGGTACTTAGCGAGCATTTGAGTCTCTTTATCGACCTTTCCGAGAATGCCAAGTCCGTAGACGTTATGGTAGAGAAGGAAGACAACGAGAAAGAAAAAGTGCTTGAAATGAGTATTGATGAACTGGAACTTTCCGTTCGTTCACATAACTGCTTAAAGAGAGCGGGAATCAATACGGTAGAAGAACTTTGCAACAGAACGTCAGAAGATATGATGAAGGTCCGTAACCTTGGACGTAAGTCGTTGGAAGAGGTTCTGGCAAAGTTAAAAGAACTCGGTTTATCATTGAACCAGAGCGAGGATTAAGATACTTATTCATCGAATATGTATACCTCTGTGCGGCGGGACCGTACAGACATATTACTAATAAGACCGATGAGCATAGAAATATGTTCCACAAACGGCAGCTGTTATGCTGCGACTATGGAGGTAAATAAAAATGGCAGGTTACAGAAAGCTTGGCAGAAAGTCTGACCAGAGAAAAGCGTTACTCAGAAGTCAGATCACTGCATTGATCTACAATGGAAAGATCGTTACTACGGAAGCAAGAGCAAAGGAAATCCGCAAGCAGGTTGAAAGCCTTATCGCTTTGGCTGTTAAGGAAAAGGATAACTTTGAAACGGTTACGGTTACCGCAAAGGTTCCGCGTAAGGACGCTAACGGTAAGAGAGTAAAAGAGATTGTAGACGGTAAGAAAGTTACGGTTTATGACAGTGTAGAAAAGACGATCAAGAAGGATATGCCGTCCAGACTTAACGCAAGAAGAAAGATCCTTGCGGTATTATATCCGGTAAAGTATGTACCGAAGGAAGCGGCAGGAAGAAAGAGAAATACGAAGGACGTTGATTTGGCGGCTAAATTGTTTGACGAAATCGCTCCAAAGTATGTTGATCGCAAGGGCGGTTATACAAGAATCACTAAGATTGGTCTTCGTAAGGGCGATGCAGCTATGCAGGTTCTCATGGAGTTAGTATAATTCAGTTCTTTTTGATAGGAAATTGCGGAACAATTTCTCTATCTTTTTAAAAGAGGTTGTGTAGAGAAATCTGCGCAACCTTTTTTGCCTAATAGGAAAGGAAGCGGATCGGTTTGGATATTGTAAAGACGGAAGACTTATCATTTGATTATATACGGCGTGACGAAGAGGGAAATGTGGACGGTATTGTCAACGCGCTCCAAGATGTAAATCTATCCATTAAGCAGGGAGATTTTGTGGCGGTGCTGGGGCACAACGGTTCGGGCAAATCCACCTTTGCCAAGCACTTAAATTCCCTTCTTGTTCCCACGGAAGGCTGCGTGTGGGTGGACGGTATGGATACCACGGACGAGGAAAAGCTATGGGACGTAAGGCAGACTGCGGGAATGGTATTTCAAAATCCCGATAACCAGATAATCGGTTCCGTCGTGGAGGAGGACGTGGGATTCGGACCGGAAAATATGGGCGTTCCCACCGATGAGATCTGGAAACGGGTGGAGACGGCGTTAAAGGCAGTAGGAATGTATGAATTTCGCAAGGCGTCGCCAAACCGGCTGTCCGGAGGGCAAAAGCAGCGGGTTGCCATAGCGGGGATCGTCGCCATGAAACCCAAGTGCATTGTGCTGGACGAGCCGACGGCAATGCTGGATCCGAACGGAAGAAGGGAAGTCATAAAAACCCTCCATGAATTAAATGAGAAAGAAAATGTTACCGTGATACTGATAACGCACTATATGGACGAGGTGGTAGACGCGGACCGCGTTATCGTTATGGACGAGGGCAAAGTGGTCATGGACGGAAAGCCGCGGGAAATCTTTTCCCGGGTGGAAGAATTAAAAGAATTGAGGCTTGATGTGCCACAAGTGACGCAGGTAGCGTATGAGTTGAAGAAAAAGGGGATTTCCGGCATGGACGGGATCCTTACGATAGAAGAGTTGGTGAATGCGATATGTCAATTATAGCAGATAAGATCAGTCATATATATGATCAGGGTTCAGGTAATGAGGTATATGCGTTAAAAAATGTCAGTTTCGCCATAGAGGACGGAGAATTTATCGGGTTGATCGGACATACCGGTTCCGGAAAATCCACGCTGATACAGCATTTAAACGGTCTGGTGCGGGCGACGGAAGGCAATATTTATTATAACGGACAGGATATTTATGACCCGGAATATAATATGAAAGAGTTGCGCCGGCATGTGGGACTGGTATTCCAGTACCCGGAACATCAGTTGTTTGAGACGGAGATATTTAAAGACGTCTGCTTCGGTCCCCTTAATCTGGGACTTTCGGAAAAAGACGCGCAGTACCGTGCTTTTGACGCGTTAAGGCAGGTAGGATTAGACGAAAATCTCTATTACCAGTCGCCTTTTGAATTGTCCGGCGGTCAGAAGCGCAGGGTTGCCATTGCCGGCGTTCTCGCCATGAAACCGGACGTCCTTATTCTGGACGAGCCTACGGCGGGGCTGGATCCGAAGGGCAGAGACGAGATTTTGGACTATGTCGCGAAACTCCATGACGAAACGGGGACCACGATCATTCTGGTATCCCACAGCATGGAGGACGTCGCGAAATATGTGGACCGTATCATGGTTATGAATCATGGGGAACTGCTCTATGACGATACGCCGAAAAACGTTTTTATGCATTACAGGGAACTGGAAGACGTAGGACTGGCGGCTCCTCAGGTAACGTATCTTATGGCGGAACTTAAAAGGCGTGGCATAAATGTGCCTCTTAATGTGACGACCGTTGAGGAAGCGGCAAAAGAAATATTAAAGGTGATGAAATAAATGATTAGAGATATTACGATCGGACAGTATTATCAGACCGATTCGGTCATTCATAAGTTAGACCCGCGGGTAAAGCTGGCAGGAACCGTTATTTTTCTTATTTCCCTGTTCCTTGGAAGGAGCGTTCCCCTTTATATAGCGGGAGGTCTTTTTCTGGCGGCAGTGATAAAGATATCAAAGGTTCCGTTCCGCTTTATTGTAAAGGGATTAAAAGCGGTTGTGTTTGTACTTGTATTCAGCGCGGTATTTAATCTGTTCCTGACGGAGGGAACGGTTCTTGTAAAGATCTGGAAGCTGACGATCACATGGGAAGGTCTGATCACGGCGCTTTATATGGTGATCCGTCTGATGATGCTGATCATCGGTTCCTCCCTGCTGACGCTGACCACAACGCCGAACAATCTGACGGACGGTCTGGAAAAAGCATTGGGATTTTTGAAAATATTCCGCGTCCCGGTACATGAAGTGGCAATGATGATGGCGATCGCGCTGCGTTTTATCCCTATATTAATAGAAGAAACGGATAAGATCATGAAAGCGCAGACGGCAAGAGGCGCGGATTTTGAACACGGTAATCTGATACAGAAAGCAAAAGCGATGGTTCCTCTGTTAGTGCCGCTTTTTATATCGGCGTTCCGCCGCGCCAACGATCTTGCCATGGCAATGGAGGCAAGATGTTACCGCGGTGGAAAGGGAAGAACCAAGATGAAACCGCTGAAATATAAAAAACGTGATTTTCTTGCGTACCTTTTTTTGTTTGGCTATCTTGCGGTAATGATCGTTATCCGGAATGTGTTCCCGGTATTCTGACGGGGTGTTCGGAGAGCGGACGGAAATAATATGGAATGTGGGAATTGCAGATGAGAGTAAAACTAATTGTTGCTTACGATGGGACGAATTACTGCGGCTGGCAGGTCCAGCCGAATGCCGTTACCGTGGAGTCGGTTTTAAATGAGGCTCTGAGCAGTCTGTTAAAAGAGGATATTAAAGTGATCGGCGCGAGCAGAACGGATTCCGGCGTTCATGCCCTTGGAAATGTAGCCGTTTTTGACACGAATACGAGAATACCCGCCGAAAAAATTTCCTATGCCCTGAATGCGCTGCTTCCTGAGGATATCAAAATACAGCGGTCGGAGCGGACGGCAGATGATTTTCACCCGAGGCACTGCGATACGATTAAGACATATGAGTATCATATTTTAAACAGAGAGTTCCCTCTTCCCACGAAACGGTATGACAGTATCCATTGTTACCGCAGTCTGGATCCGGAAAAAATGCGGGCAGCGGCGGAGGTTCTTGTGGGAACCCATGATTTCCGAAGTTTCTGTTCCGTGAAGACGCAGACGGAAACCACGGTGCGCACCATTTATTCCGCGCAGGTGGAAAAGCAGGAGGATATGATCGTTATTCGCGTCCGTGGAAACGGTTTTCTCTATAATATGGTGCGGATCATTGCCGGAACGCTTATGGAGGTGGGCTTAGGGAATATCACGCCCGAGCAGGTAAGGGAGGCGCTTCTTGGCAGGGACAGAAACCTCGCCGGACCGACGGCGCCGGCAAGAGGATTGACGCTGGTGGGGATTGAGTATGTGGGGGAAGAAGAATTTTGAAAGAGGCAGTCTGAGGTATGACAAATCTTTCCTACAGAAGTTTTGGATAAAAATTTTAATTGGAAAAATTTTCGAAAAATGGTTGACACACACGGCTGCGTATTATATAATCTTTAAATGTGACAATATAAGAGAATGTTCCTACCAAAGCCCCGGAAGGTACATTTATCATATAATTTACAGTTACTATACAGGAGGTTTACAATGAAAACTTATATGCCTAGTGCATCATCAGTAGAAAGAAAATGGTATGTTGTTGATGCATCACAATATACGTTAGGTCGCCTGTCATCACAGGTTGCTATGGTTTTGAGAGGCAAGAACAAGCCGGAATATACGCCGAACCTTGATCTGGGTGATTATGTGATCGTGATCAACGCCGAGAAGGTTAAGCTTACAGGTAAGAAGTTAGACCAGAAGATTTATTATAATCATTCCGAGTATGTAGGCGGAATGAAGGAGACAACTCTTAGAGAGATGATGGCTAAGAAGCCGGAGAGAGTGATCGAGCTCGCTGTTAAGGGAATGCTTCCAAAGGGACCTTTAGGAAGAGAAATGTACACAAAGCTTCACGTATACGCTGGACCAGAGCATGAACATGCTGCTCAGAAGCCAGAAGTATTAACATTCTAATTAAGGGAACGAAAGGAAGGAAATAACAATGGCTAAGAAGAGTAATGGTGCAAGGTTCTACGGAACAGGCAGAAGAAAAAAGAGTATTGCCAGAGTATATTTAGTACCTGGTACGGGCAATGTAACAATTAATAAGAGAAGCCTTGACGAGTATTTCGGATTGGAGACACTCAAGGTTATCGTTAAGCAGCCTCTTGTTTTAACAGGCACAACGGACAAGTTTGATGTTCTGGTAAACGTACACGGCGGCGGCTATACAGGTCAGGCAGGCGCGATTAGACACGGTATCTCAAGAGCGCTGCTTGAGGTTGATTCCGATGAGTACAGAGCAACACTCAAGAAGGCAGGTTTCTTAACAAGAGATCCGAGAATGAAGGAGAGAAAGAAGTACGGCTTAAAAGCAGCGAGACGTGCGCCACAGTTCTCGAAGAGATAATCGCAAGCAGAATAAGAGATATTATAAAACCCTTGAAAGATTTGAATTTTCAAGGGTTTTCTATACTTGTGTTTTCTGAAGTTGTGATAAAGAGTGTAGGATTTTGAAGTGTAGCATATAAGTAACATGGTTTATTTTAACGCCGGTAATTTGTACTTGAAACTAGAGCGAAAACATGATATAGTATAGATACATAAAGAGGAAACAATCGCCCACAAAGTGGTTGACCTCACAGAATTAGGCAATAAGTCTACCTGATCCGCCAAGATACAAGGTAGGCTTATTTATTTCGCTTGTTGTTCCTATCTATATAGGCAAGCAGCGCAACAAGAAACGTTCCGAAAAGAATTAACAGCGTTAAAACTTCGTATGTACTCATCAGCACCACCTCCCTTCTTATGTACTCCGGCGAACCGGGCATGAAGTATAGGGAGGCTACCACCCTGTAACACGATTGTTCCTGTCTGTATTGTAACATAATTTCTCTTTCGTGACAATTTGCTTGTGTAGGAAATGGTTTTTAGAG
>JAMPBI010000001.1:37015-40448 GCA_023666775.1 Alistipes sp.
ATATTCTTTAGGAGAGTCGGATGTTAGAACTTTGCCTGCTTGGAACAGGCGGAATGATGCCGCTTCCAAACAGGTGGCTGACTTCGCTGATGCTGAGATTTAACGGAAGCAACATTTTAATAGACTGCGGTGAGGGAACGCAGATTGCGATAAAAGAGAAGGGGCTGACTTTTAAGCCCATCGACGTGATCTGCATTACTCATTTTCACGCGGACCATATCAGCGGACTTCCCGGACTTCTTTTGACTATGGGAAATGCGGAACGGATCAAACCTCTTACCATGATCGGACCGAAAGGACTGGAACGCGTGGTTTCGGCGCTGCGGACGATCGCTCCGGAACTTCCGTTTGAACTGCGTTTTATTGAACTTTCGGAGGCTTTTTATGCCCTTGAGATGGAAAATTTTACCATTGAGGCGTTTAAGGTCAATCATACGGTGGCGTGTTACGGATATAATATGATCATAAAGCGCAAAGGCCGTTTTGACGTGGAGCGCGCGAAGGCGCAGAATATTCCGGTGAATTACTGGTCCCGGCTCCAGAAAGGGGAAACGATTGAGGAAGACGGGAAAATTTTTACCCAGGAAATGGTTTTAGGCAGGGAGCGGAAAGGATTAAAGGTAACTTACTGTACGGATACCCGCCCTACGGACAGTATTGTGGAGGCGGCGAAGGGCGCCGATCTGTTTATTTGCGAAGGAATGTATGGTGAGGACGATAAGGACGCGAAAGCGCGGGAATATAAGCATATGACTTTTAAGGAAGCGGCGGAGATTGCGGCGAAAGCACAGCCGGAAGAATTATGGCTGACTCATTACAGTCCGTCCCTTGTACGACCGGACGAATTTCTGGACAAGGCGAGAAGTATATTTGCCAGAACGAAGACGGCGAGAGACGGCTGGTGTAAAACGTTATCGTTTGAGGAAGGAAAGGAGGAATGACTTACGAAGAAAATTAAAGAGAATATGAAAAAGATTATTTTAGTCGCTGTTCTGGTTGCCATTGTAGTAGGTTATTATTATTATCTTTCAAACAGGGTGATTGATACAAGCGATACCGAAGCGGCAAAAGAGGAAGTGGAAAAGCTCATAACAAGAAATCTCGAGGGCGATTATTATCCGCAGCTTCAGAGAGACGTTGTCACATATTATTCGCGCATTATGAAAGCGTATTATTATTCGCCGCTCACGGACGAGCAGATCGAGGGACTGGGGAAGCAGGCGCGTAATTTATTTGACGAGGAACTTTTGGAGCGCAATCCTGAGGAGGAATTTTACGAAAACCTGAAAGCGGATATTAAGGAGTATAACAAAGCAAAGCGTAAGATTTTGGAATATAAGGTTCAATCTTCCAGCGAGATTAAGACGTTTACATTTCAGAAGCAGACCTTTTCCATAGTCCGCGCCGTATATTATATGAAGGACGCCTCTTCGGTTTATCAGGACTATGTTTTAAGAAAGGACGAAAACGGTCAATGGAAGATCCTGTTCTGGGAGCTTGTTAAGCCGGTAAATTATGAAAAAGATTGATGAAGATGTTTTAATTCTGGCAATTGAGAGTTCCTGCGACGAAACTGCCGCCGCGGTCGTGAAAAACGGACGATTTGTTTTGTCGAATATCATTTCGTCACAGATTGCCCTTCATACGCTTTACGGAGGCGTTGTTCCGGAAATCGCGTCCCGAAAACATATGGAGCAGATCAATCAGGTCATAGAACAGGCGCTGTTGCAGGCAGAAGTTTCGCTGGAAGATATTACGGCAGTCGCCGTTACATACGGACCGGGGCTTGTGGGAGCGCTGCTCGTGGGAGTAGCGGAAGCAAAAGCGATCGCCTATGCGGCAAAAAAGCCGTTGGTCGGCGTACACCATATAGAAGGGCATATCTCGGCAAATTATATTGATAATCCGGATCTGGAACCGCCGTTTATCTGTCTTGTCGTATCCGGAGGACATACGCACCTTGTGAAAGTGGAAGATTACGGCAAATATGTGATTTTGGGAAAGACGAGGGACGACGCGGCAGGCGAGGCTTATGACAAGGTTGCCCGCGCGATAGGGTTAGGCTATCCCGGCGGACCGAAGATTGATAATCTTGCGAAGGAAGGAAATAAGGACGCGATCCTTTTTCCGAGAGCGCAGGTAGAGGGCGCGCCTTACGATTTCAGTTTCAGCGGATTGAAGTCGTCGGTTTTGAATTATATCAACGGCTGCGAGATGAAACATGAGGAGCTGAATAGGGCAGATGTGGCAGCTTCTTTTCAGAATGCGGTGGTGGAGTCGCTGGTAACGAGAACGATTGCCGTTGCCAGGGAATACCGGCTGGATAAGATCGCCATTGCAGGAGGGGTCGCGTCAAATTCGGCGCTTCGGGAAGCAATGATAGAGGCGTGCATTGAAAATGGTTTTCATTTTTATAAACCGTCTCCGGTTTTGTGTACCGATAATGCGGCGATGATCGGGGCGGCAGGGTATTATGAGTATAAAAACGGCGTCCGTCACGGATTGGATCTGAATGCGGTACCGAATTTAAAACTGGGAGAGCGATAGCAGAATGTCGGAAAAGCATGTTGCAGTTGTACTTGCAGGCGGTAAAGGTAGCAGAATGGGAATGGATATCCCGAAACAATACATAGAAGTAAATGGGAAAATGCTTATCTGCTATACGCTTGATTGTTTTCAAAGAAGTTTTATTGATGAGATCGTAGTCGTTGCCGGACAGGGTGAGGAGGAATTTTTTCAAAAGAATATTGTGGATAAATATGAATATACTAAGGTTACCCGGATCGTGCCGGGCGGCAGGGAGCGTTTCCATTCCGTGTTTAACGGACTTTGCGCGATCGAACAGGCGGATTATGTATATATCCATGACGGGGCAAGATGTTGTATTGATGAAGCAATCTTATTAAGAGGAAGGGATTTTGTAAAAAAATATGAGACGGCCGTTGCCGCCATGCCTGTCAAAGATACGATCAAAATAGTCTCGGACGGGGGCGTTGTAACGGAAACTTTGGATCGGAGCGTTTTATGGCAGATACAGACTCCTCAGATCTTCCGCTTTGCCGATATAAAGCATGCCTATGCACAGATGATGAAGGAAGGGAAGACAGAAAATATCACAGATGACGCTATGGTTATGGAGCGTTACGGAAAACGGAATATACATGTGTTTGAAGGCTCTTATAATAATATCAAGGTTACAACTTGCGAGGATTTAGAGTTTATAAAAAATATTCTAAAATTTCGGTGAAAAAGTGTTGACATTGGCAAATAATGATGATAAAATTACCCATGTCGCTGGCAAAGTGATGAATTAAATATGTAATATGGAGAGGTACCGAAGTGGTCATAACGGGGCGGTCTTGAAAACCGTTTGTCTTCACGGGCACATGGGTTCGAATCCCATCCTCTCCGTTTTTCTGAAACCACTTATCTT
>JAMPBI010000001.1:40548-44456 GCA_023666775.1 Alistipes sp.
GGTAGAACACTAGCCTTCCAAGCTAGATACGTGGGTTCGATTCCCATCACCCGCTTCATTTACGGATTAAGGTAAATGCAGCAATTTTGGACGCAGGTTCAAGACATGTGTGTCAGTAGCTCAGTTGGATAGAGCAACGGCCTTCTAAGCCGTGGGTCGGGGGTTCGAATCCCTTCTGGCACATTTTGGTGATAGGATTTCCTTTGGGGTTCCTATTTGACATGGTGGGTATAGCACAGTTGGTCAGCGCGTCAGATTGTGGCTCTGAAGGTCCTGGGTTCGAATCCCAGTACCCACCCTTACGAATGGATTTTTCTGTAAAATTCTTTCGTTGTGTCTTAATGCAATAGTGGGCTATCGCCAAGCGGTAAGGCACAGGACTTTGACTCCTGCATCACGGTGGTTCGAATCCACCTAGCCCAGTTGTCAGAGTAAATATTATGGGATATTAGCTCAGTCGGTAGAGCACTAGACTTTTAATCTAGGTGTCCCGGGTTCGAATCCCGGATGTCTCATTAAAAGCGCGAAGAGAGATCTTCGCACTTTTAATATTATGGAAAAACGCGGATATGGCGGAATTGGCAGACGCGCTAGATTTAGGTTCTAGTGTCAACAGACGTGCAGGTTCAACTCCTGTTATCCGCACTGGGAAATTTGGGCATATGTGATAAAGGTATCGCATATGCCGTTTTTTTATGGTATACTTTTGAAGGGAACAAAAAATATTTAACTATGTTTATTAACAGGAGAAGACGATACAGTGGCGAAAGAAAAGGATGAAATTATCATTGTAATAGACCCGGGACACGGCGCTTCGCAAATAGGCGCGGAGTATAACGGACGACAGGAAAAGAATATCAATATGACGGTTTCCGCGGCGATGGCGGAGGAACTGGAGAAGTATGAAGGCGTTCGGGTTTATTTGACGCATACGTCCGCGAAAGATGAAATGTCCATTCGGGAACGCACGGAATTTGCAAAAGATGTGGACGCGGATTATTTTTTCTGTATCCATTTTAACGCGTCGGGAAATCATAACTTTTACGGGGCGGAAGCGTGGGTCACGAGCTACGGAAGGTATTATGCCGAAATGAAGGCGTTTTCCGAGATCGTTTTACAGGAATTTGAAGAAATCGGCGTTTATAACAGAGGCGTCAAGACGAAACTGGAGACGGACGGGACCGATTATTACGGCGTGCTGCGGCGCAATGCGGAAGCGGATATTCCGGCGGTGATCATTGAACATTGCCATATGGACCATGATGAGGATACGCAGTTTATCGACGAAGAAGCGGATCTGATAAATTTTGGAAAAATGGACGCGACCGCCGTGGCGAAATTTTTGAAATTAAAAAGCAGTGAACTGGGCGTTGATTACACAAATTATAACGTAGTTATCGGGGAGGAGCCGGAGGGAAAGATCCAGAATGATACGACGCAGCCGGAGTGTCGTCTGGAATACATTTCTTATAATAATGAAGAAGAAACGGCAGCCTTTCGGGTCACGGCGCGGGACGACGAGTATCCGATCCTGTATTACGGTTACAGCGTGGACGGCGGCGAGACATATTCCGTATTACAACGGTGGGAGAAAGGAAAGGACTCGATGGAGTTTACGGTGGAGTATCCGCAGTACACGACGGACGGTTTAAAGGTTGTGGTATATAACGCGTTTAACGTCGGCGCGGAGACCGACGCGCTCGTGGTAGAGGAAGTGCTGGAACAAAAGGAAATATTAAGGCAGGAAAGATTGGAGATCAAGGATTTATTTTATGAATCGGCGGTTATGGCGCAGCCTAAGACAGGAGGAGAGCTTTATCTGATGACGGCAGGCATATCCCTTCTGGCAGTTATCGGCGTTCTTATCTGGTATGTTCTGGATTGGAGAAAAACGCGCAAAGAAATTAAGAAAAAATTGTCTGATCCGAACACGACAACTTTATAAGGTGGTTATGAAAACCGCATAATATGGTGCTTTCGGCGCAAAATATAAATTGAAAAGGTTTGTTTTTTGTGCTAGAATTCCCTTATATTATAAAGGAGGTTACAAAAACCGTGAGTAGAGTTGCGATCATAACAGACAGTAATAGTGGTATTACACAAAAGGAAGCGAAAGAATCAGGTATTTTTGTTATTCCGATGCCTTTTTATATTGATGGGAAACTGCATTTTGAGGATATAGATTTAACGCAGGAACAGTTTTACGAGGAGCTTGCGCGTGATGTTGAGATTTCAACGTCACAGCCGGCAGTAGGCGATATACAGGATTTATGGGATAAGGTGCTGCAGGAATATGACCAGATCGTCCATATTCCCATGTCAAGCGGATTAAGCGGTTCCTGCCAGTCTGCGCAGATGCTTGCAGCCGATTATGAAGGAAAAGTATTTGTGGTAAATAATCAGAGGATTTCCGTAACGCAGAAACTTTCCGTCTATGAGGCGCTGCAGATGGCAGAGAACGGAATGGGCGGGGAAGAGATCCGGAATATCCTTGAAGATAAAAAGTTTGATTCCAGTATCTATATCACACTGGATACGTTAAAATATCTAAAAAAGGGCGGAAGGATCACCCCGGCCGCCGCGGCGTTGGGAACATTGCTGAGGATTAAGCCGGTATTGCAGATCCAGGGCGAGAAACTGGACGCGTTTGCCAAAGTGCGGGGCGTTAAGCAGGCGAAGACAACGATGATCAATGCGATCCGGAAGGATTGCGCGGAGCGGTTTGAAGCGGACGAAAGTCTTGATAATATTATCCTGATGATGGCGTATACGGGAGATAAGGACGAGATCAACCGTTTCCGTGATGAGGTTAAGGCAATTTATCCGACTCATCAGATGATGATGGATCCGTTGTCTCTGAGTGTTTCATGTCATATCGGACCGGGAGCCATCGCGATTGCCTGCGCGAAGAAACTTCCTATGATTGATTATTCAAAGATATCGGTATAAATATTTGATGTCTGTTTTACGGAACGATAAACGATTTGTTATTAGCTTAGCGAGAGAAGGAGAAGCTCATAATGGATGTTGCTGAAACAAAAATTTATAAAACCTCTTTCATTAATAATAGAAGATATTTAGGCAACAAATATAAATTGCTTCCTTTTATTACAGGTGTTGTAAATGATGAATGTTCAGGAATTGAAACCGTTGCCGATATTTTTTCGGGTACGGGAGCCGTAGCCTCTGCATTTACCGATAAAGTCATTATTACGAATGATCTGATGTATAGTAATTACATTTGTAACTATGCTTGGTTTGGCGCAGAAGAATATAATCCTCAAATCATCATTGAGTATGTTATAAGATATAATATTAAAGCTAAATGTGGCGAAAACTATATGACCCGTAATTTTGCTGATACATATTTTAGCAAAAGTGATTGCTCCAAAATTGGTTATATCCGTGAGGACATAGAACGAAACTATAGAAAGGGCAATTTAAATAAACGGGAAAGAGCGATCTTAATAACGTCATTGCTTTATGCAATGGATAAGATTGCCGTTACTTGCGGACATTATGACGCATATCGTAAGGACGCCGGATTTGAAGGCTCATTAGAGCTTTATGTACCATTAGCGGAAGTTCATAATAATCCCCAAAACGAATGCTTTAATGAGGACGCAAATAATCTTGTCAAGCGGGTAGAAGCAGATATTGTTTACATTGACCCGCCGTATAACTCGAGACAGTATTGCGATGCATACCATCTCCTTGAAAATGTTGCCCGATGGGAAAAACCGGAAGTGTTTGGCGTTGCGAAAAAAATGGACAGAAGCAGTATGAAAAGCAAATACTGTACAACAAGCGCAGCAAAAGTTTTTGGAACATTAGTGAATGATATAAAGGCGAAATACATATTGCTTTCTTATAACAATATGGCTGAAAAAGGGAATAGCCGGTCAAAC
>JAMPBI010000001.1:44556-48079 GCA_023666775.1 Alistipes sp.
AGCGAATATAAAAGTAATTCTGTCAGTTGAAGACGCCGGTGAAGCGGTTAGCGCCGCAGATAAAAATCTGATTACGGAGCAGATGGGCAGTACATACCAATTGGGACAGTATTTGGATATCAATCTGTTTAAAGTTATTGACAATGACAGAAGTCAGATCAGAGAGACAAATGGTAAGGTCAGGATTATTATAATGGTTCCTGAGAACCTTAAAAATAAAAATCCGAATGTGACAAGAACATTTTCGGTTATCCGGGTGCATAATGGAGCAGCAGCTATATTGAATGATTTATCTTCAGATGGAAATGAGATTGTCATCGAAACAGACCGCTTCTCAACCTACGCGATCGTTTACAAAGACAGCGTCAGTGGTCAGGGCGGCGGAAGCGGCAGTGACAACAAACCGGGCAGTACGGATAGCGGTAACGGTAATAGTAATGAGGATACGGACGAGGACGAGGCACCGGTTTATACTTCCGTAAAGACGGGAGATGATACGCCGATCGCTATGTATATCATTATGATAATGATTGCGGGCAGCTGCCTTGTACTGATGATGATTTCCGGACGTTTTAACGTAAAAAGGAACAGGAAGGAACAATAATGTCATATTATGCCACAAGATGGAAAAAAGGTACTTGTCAAAGCGTCCGTCTTGTGGTATTCTATTATAGTTGTAAAAAACACGCATATGAATTGTCCGAGGGTGCCGATACGCTTGCGGTTTCCGGACGCTGGAAGTATGCGGAAGTATTTAAAAACCTGGAGGTATATAAAATGAGCGTAATTTCAATGAAGCAGTTATTGGAAGCCGGTGTTCATTTCGGACATCAGACAAAGAGATGGAACCCGAAGATGGCGGAGTACATCTACACAGAGAGAAACAATATCCACATCATCGACTTACAGAAGTCCGTTGTAAAGGTGGACGAGGCTTATGAAGCGGTAGCAGATATCGCGGCAAACGGCGGAACTATTCTTTTTGTGGGAACAAAGAAGCAGGCGCAGGACGCTGTGAAGACCGAAGCAGAGCGCTGCGGTATGTTCTATGTAAACGAGAGATGGTTAGGCGGCATGCTTACCAATTTTAAGACGATCGAGAGCAGGATCGCGCGATTAAAAGAAATCGAGGTTATGCAGGAAGACGGAACATTTGATGTTCTTCCGAAGAAGGAAGTCATCAAGTTAAAGAAGGAACTTGAGAAGCTGGAGAAGAACCTTGGCGGTATCAAGAACATGAAGAGGATCCCGGACGCGATTTTCGTCGTAGATCCTAAGAAAGAAAGAATCTGTGTTCAGGAAGCCCATGCGCTTGGCGTTAAGCTGATCGGTATCGCGGATACCAACTGCGACCCGGAAGAACTGGACGTTGTCATTCCTGGTAACGATGACGCGATCAGAGCCGTTAAACTGATTGTTGCGAAGATGGCGGACGCGGTGATCGAGGCAAATCAGGGTGAAGAAGCGTTTGAGGAAGAGGCGGCGGAAGACGTTGTCGAGGAAAATGTTGAAGCTTAAATTAAAATAGAGAGATTGCGACGCGGTTTCCTATCATGTAAGATAGAGAAAATGCAAAGCAGTTTCCTATCATGTTAGAAATAATGCTTCAACCTGATGAAACAGGTTGGAGCATTTTTAGAGTAGAAAAGGTAAATTCAGGAGGTTTTTTAAAAATGGCAGAAGTTACGGCAAAAATGGTAAAAGATTTAAGAGAAATGACAGGCGCGGGTATGATGGACTGCAAGAAGGCTCTTGCGGAGACAGACGGCGATATGGATAAGGCAGTTGAGTTTTTAAGAGAAAAAGGGCTTGCGGCAGCGGCGAAGAAAGCCGGCAGGATCGCAGCGGAAGGCGTCGTTAAGATTTTGGTTGTAGACGATAAGAACGCGGTTGTTGTAGAAGTAAATTCCGAGACGGATTTCGTTGCGAAAAACGCGGAATTTAACGCGTATGTTGACGAGGTGGCAAAGCAGGCTCTCGCGTCAAACGCCGCTTCTATGGAAGCATTTATGGCTGAAAGCTGGGCGGCAGACCCGTCAAAGACGGTTGAACAGCAGCTTTCCACTATGGTCGCAAGGATCGGCGAGAAGTTAAGTATCCGCAGATTTGAGAAGATTTTAAACGCGGACTGCGTGGTATCCTATGTTCACGGCGAAGGTAAGATCGGCGTGCTGGTAGAAGCGCAGGCGTCCGTTGTAAATGACGAAGTAAAGGAAGCACTCAAGAATATCGCTATGCAGATTGCCGCTTTAAATCCAAAGTATGTTTCAACCGATGAGGTTTCTGAGGAATATAAGGCTCACGAGATGGAAATCCTCAAGGCGCAGATCGCAAACGACCCTAAGTTTGCCGGAAAACCGGACAAGGTTATCGAGGGCGCCGTATCCGGACGTCTGAACAAGGAACTGAAAGAAGTATGTCTGCTCGAGCAGGTATACGTTAAGGCGGAAGACGGCAAGCAGACCGTAGCCGCGTATATCGAGCAGGTTGCGAAGAATACTGGCTCCAACCTCTCCGTTAAGAAGTTTGTACGTCTTGAGAGAGGCGAGGGAATGGAGAAGAAGGAAGAGAACTTTGCGGAGGAAGTCGCAAAGCAGATGGCTGGAAACTAAAATTGCTTATTACTTTAAAATAGGTTGAATTTATCCTAGAAGCTGGATATAATAAAACTATCAAGCCATCAGGAGGTGCAGGGTATGACGATAAATACAAACACACTCGTCTCGATTACGGAAGCCAACCAGAATTTTTCCAAAGTAGCAAGGCTGGTAGATGAACATGGAACGGCAGTAATTCTCAAGAACAATGTGCCGAGATATCTTGTCATTGACTTTAGCAAGGCAGAAGATGATATCATTGCGCCCGATGAAGATATATTGAGTATTTCAAAAAGATTGATTGAACAGAACAGAGAGGCTTATAAGGTACTGGCAAAATGATTAAACTGACAAAGGAACAGATTTTATTGCTTCATTCGGAGTTAATTAAAATGACAGGAGGCAGTGATGGCGTCAGAGATATTGCATTGCTTGAATCTGCCTTAGAAAGTCCCTTTCAATCTTATGCCGGAGAAGAATTATTTCCAAGTATGCAGGCAAAGGCTGCGAGACTTTGCTATGGATTGGTAAAAAACCATGCGATGGTCGATGGAAATAAAAGAATCGGTGTTCATGCAATGCTGGTGTTTTTATCTGCCAACGGATATGAATTGGAGTATACGCAGAAGGAACTATCAGATTTAATATTAGATGTAACTGCGGATAAAAAGGAACAGGAAGATATCCTGCAATGGCTGTTAGAACATCAAATATAACCTGACCAATCAAAAATTAATAAAACAAAAGGAGAACCCAATGAAGCAGATCGCCAATTATAACGCGAAGAAGTACGAAGACAGCAAGTACACACAGGTGGAGGAAGAGATTTACAAAACAGAAATGTACGGAGATGTCTATTATGTGTCTTCTTTGTCCTTCGTTCAGGAACCGGAATGGAAGGAAGGCATGAACGCCAAGTGTATATC
>JAMPBI010000001.1:48179-51649 GCA_023666775.1 Alistipes sp.
GACAGTCGTCGTCCCAGTAAAAAACCGTCGGTATCCAGTCGATCGGTTCCACAAAAACTTCCCGGATACCGGGATCGTAATACTTGTTAAACCTTCCCATCACCTTCGCGTGGAAATCCTGCGCCTGACCGAAATTCATGGACGTTCTCGCGTGTTCGCTGTCGAAATACAGCCAATCCGCCTTAACGGAAACGAGAAGCAGCGCCAGTGCGCCGTAAATCATGCCTTTTTTAACCGCTTCTTTCAGGCTGACGGAAAATTTATCAAATACCCAGCCGGTAATATAAACCGCGTCCAGAAGAAGCATAAACAAAAACAGATAATAGGAAATATTCTTACATCTTCCGTAATACGCGCTCCCCACATACACAACCGGCGTAAACGCGGAAGCGTAAACACCGAACGAAACCGGCACAAACAGAAGCGGATAACGGAACCGGAAAGGCGCTTTTCTCCTTGCCATTCCGTCGATGACCACAACGAGGATCAGCAGGAAAAACCACGTCATCGGTCTTTTAAAAAATTCCGGAATAAACTTTGCCGATACGACAAGCGTATCGAATATCGAGGCAAAAACCGGATTATGGAACAGACCGTCGCCGCCGCGGATCAGGTTTCCCGGGGCCAGCACGTTACATAAAAGCCCCGCCACTCCGCATACAGTGGGTATGATAAATAAAAGTTTTTCTTTTTTATATGTTAATACTAGAACAATCAGTTCCAAAATCAGAATAACCGGATTGACAAGTCCTGTCAACAGATTTCCGATCCCCACGCAGAAGGCAAAAAAGGAACCGAACCCCAGACAGATCTTATTTCCACTGACGATATACTCCAGCAGCAATGCCTGGGAAAGCAGAAAAATCCCCGCAAGAAACGCGTAATTGATACCGCCGACCCACCAGTAGTACGCTTCTTTGATCGACGGCATGAAATTGAAAAACATGATCAGCATTGCCATCGTGATCAGAAGCCAGTGCGCTATAGGAAATTTAAACATACGCACCAGCAGCACAAAAAGCAGCGCCGTCGCGCCCAGCGCAAACATGCCCGCAATGATCGCGAACGTATATTTATAATATTTTTCATGAAATACCACCGGAGGGAGGCAGCCGATAAACATGCTTAAAAAACAACCGTCCCAGTTCTTCCAGATCGCCACGGCGTTTCTAAACCCGCTGGCAACCGTCGTCAGAAAGGAATGGGTATCTTCCCAGACAAAATGAGAATTGCTTGACATCCAGTAATCGTCCGCGTTGGAATGGTTGTACCGGGATATGGACAGAAGCGGCCACATCTTATTTACAAATACGCCCGCCATTACCAGTACCGGAATAATATGATGTTCCCATATTTTCTGAAAAAAATTCTTCATCGAACTTAACCTCGTTTATCTCACTCTGTTAATATAATCTCTTCCTTGCCGAAATAATATGCGACTTCCCCGAGCGAATCGTCGTCAAAATAAAACAGTGCCGGGACGCTTTCCGGCTGTTTTATCTCTACTATTTTATAGTCGTCATCATAATACATGGCAAACCGGGCATTGACCACATCATGGAATTTCTGCGCGGTCTGCGTCCGTATGGCGTCCTTCGCATACGCCGCGTCAAAATATATACGGTACACCGTCGAGAACCAGAATACCGCCAGCAGCCCCGCGTACAATAATCCCTGACGGACACCGGACCTTTTTTTCTCCGTAAAATACCGTTCCGCCCAGCCGACCATATATATTATATCACAAACGGCAATAATTACCAAAATAAAAAAAGAAATATCTTTACATCTTCCGTATATGGCGCTCCCGGCATATATAACCGGCGTTAAAGCCGCGCAGTATACCAGGTACGAAAGGGCTATGACGATTCCCGGCAAGGGAAAGCGGAATTTCCTGCCGCTCCTGCCAAATCCGTCCCATACCGCAAACAATATCGCAAGAACGATCCAGAACATCGGCTTTTTATAACCCTGTACCAGAAGCTGCGACGATACACGGATTGTTTCCAGCACCGCCCCCAAAGGCGATCGGTGGAACAAACCGCTTCCGCCGCGTACCAGATTTCCGGGCGCGAGAACATTGACCAAAAGCCCGGCTGCCGCGCCCGCCGCGGCAGCAAGAAACTTCCAATCCTTTTCTTTTTTTACGGTCAGAAAGACCGCCGCCTCCAGACAGACAACGAGCGGACTAACAAGCGCCGTCAGCAGATTTCCAAGACCGACGCAAAAAGCCGCCGACGTTGCGAAAACCAGCCAGACGATCCTGCCGGAAACCATATATTCGATCAGAAGCGCCTGCGACAACATAAATACCGCAAAGAAAAAAGTATAATTGATTGCTCCGCACCACCAGTATAATCCTTCTTTTGCCGACGGGGAAAAATTAAACAGCGCCGTCAGCACCAGAGGGCAGATGATCAGGAAATGACTGACGGAAAATCCCAGCGCCCTCACGCACAACTCGTACAAAAACAGACCCACGCCTATGACCACCGCGATACCGACTATGTAAAATGTATATTTATAATAACTTTCGTGAAATACCACCGGCGAAAGGCAGGTTAAAAACATGCTGAGAAAACAGCCGTCCCAATTCTGCCAAAGCTGGCAGGCGCTGTTCCACGCCTCCGCAACCGCGGCAAAAACCGAGTGGGTATCTTTCCAGACCAAATGCGTGCTGACCGACATCCAGAAATCGTCCGCATTGGAATGATCATAAGCCGCCAGCCTCCACAACGGAATAAACTTTCTCAAAAAGAGTGTAACGGATAACAGAACCGGGATCACACGCCATTCCATTATCTTCTTCGCATACTTTTTCATAATTCCTCCGTGCATTTTCTATTAAATAAAAAAAGCTCCCTCTCAGAAGCTTTTCTTTAAAATTAATCAACTGCAATGATTTCTTTTTTGTTATAGCAGCCACAAGCCTTGCATACCTGATGAGGCATCATTAAAGCGCCGCACTTGCTGCACTTCACAAGATTCGGAACATTCATCTTCCAGTTTGCTCTTCTCTTATCTCTTCTTGCCTTTGATGATTTATTCTTTGGACAAATTGACATGGTCACACCTCCTTAAAATTCTTAAAAATATCCTGAATAACAGACATTCTTGGATCCAGCTGTTCTCTGTCACAGCCACACTCACCTTTGTTCCGATTCGCACCGCATTTAAAACAAAGTCCCTTGCAATCCTCACTGCATAAAACCCGAAGCGGCATATTGATAAGAATCTCTGAGCAGACCAGCTTCTCTGCGTCAAGGTGATATCCGTCAATATAACTCATCTCTTCAAGTCTCTCATCCGATCCGTCAGCCTCGTTAAAATCCAGTTCGCGTTCAATCTCATAAGAAATCGTGTATTCAACACCGTCCAGACACCTTGCGCACGGAATGTCTAACGTAACTTCACCGCTGCCCGTCACAAGAAACTTCCTATGGTCAATCCCTTCCACCGTAATATCGGGC
>JAMPBI010000001.1:51749-55036 GCA_023666775.1 Alistipes sp.
GTTATGGAAGAAAATTCCAACAAAAACGCGACGATCGCCTCCACGCAGCGCGATCTGATCGCGGGCGAGGTTTCCAAAGACCTGACAAGGAGGCTCCTCCTTCCCGAGAAGATTTCCAAAGCGCACGAAAACGGCATTCTGCATTTCCACGACGCCGACTACTTTTTACAGTCCATCTTTAACTGCTGCCTCATCAATATCGGGGATATGCTGGACAACGGTACCGTTATGAACGGAAAACTGATCGAAACGCCAAAAAGTTTCCAGGTTGCCTGCAACGTGACCACCCAGATCATTTCCTCGGTCGCTTCCAGCCAGTATGGCGGACAGTCCGTGGACATCAAACATCTGGGCAAATATTTAAGAAAGACCCGTGAAAAATACGCGGAACATTATCACGGGGAATTTGACGGTAAAATACCGGACGACGTGATCGAGAGGATCATTGACGACCGCCTGTACGACGAACTGAAATCCGGCGTGCAGACCATTCAGTACCAGATCAATACGTTGATGACGACCAACGGTCAGTCACCGTTTGTCACGCTGTTCCTTAATCTGGAAAAAGACGATCCGTATATTAAGGAAAACGCCATGATCATCGAAGAGATACTCAGGCAGCGCTTACAGGGCATTAAAAACGAACAGGGCGTCTATGTCACTCCCGCTTTCCCGAAGCTCATCTATGTCCTTGACGAACATAACTGCTTTAAGGGCGGCGAGTATGATTATATCACGGAACTGGCGGTAAAATGTTCCGCCAAAAGAATGTATCCGGATTATATTTCCGCCAAGAAAATGCGTGAAAATTATGAAGGCAACGTATTCAGCTGTATGGGGTGCCGTTCTTTCCTCTCCCCGTGGAAAGACGAAAACGGAAATTACAAGTGGGAAGGACGTTTCAACCAGGGCGTTGTCAGTATCAACCTGCCGCAGATCGGAATTATCGCGGAGGGCGACGAGGAAAAATTCTGGCCGCTTCTGGAAGAAAGACTGGCTTTATGTTACGAAGCCCTGATGTGCCGCCACCACGCGCTGGAAGGAACCGTCTCCGACGTCAGCCCGATCCACTGGCAGTACGGCGCAATTGCGAGACTGAAAAAAGGCGAAACGATTGACAAACTCCTCCATAACGGCTATTCCACCCTGTCCCTCGGCTATATCGGATTATACGAGGTGACGAAATTAATGACCGGCGTAAGCCATACGGACCCGAAAGGCACGGAATTTGCGCTAAAAGTAATGAACCGTCTCCGCTCCGCCACCGACACATGGAAGAAAACGACGGGACTGGGATTTGGTCTTTACGGCACCCCTGCCGAAAGCCTCTGCTACCGTTTCGCCGAAATCGACAAAAAGAAATACGGCGTTATCGAGGACGTTACGGACAAAGGCTACTACACCAATTCCTACCATGTTGACGTCCGCGAGAAGATCGACGCGTTCAGCAAATTTACATTTGAAAGCCAGTTCCAGACCATTTCCAACGGCGGGGCGATCTCCTACGTTGAGATCCCGAATATGCGCCACAATCTGGAAGCGTTAAAGGAACTTGTAAAATTTATTTATGACAACATACAATACGCCGAATTTAACACAAAATCCGACTACTGCCATGTATGCGGATACGACGGCGAGATCATCATCAACGACAAATTAGAGTGGGAATGTCCGCAGTGCCATAACAAAGACCATTCCAAAATGAACGTAACGAGAAGAACCTGCGGCTACCTTGGCGAAAATTTCTGGAACGTGGGAAAAACCAAGGAAATCAGCGCAAGAGTGCTTCATATCTGATCAGGGAGATTTACCGTCATGAATTATGCCGACATTAAACAATATGATATTTCCAACGGACCGGGCATTCGTATTTCCGTTTTTGTGAGCGGCTGCAACCACCACTGCAAAGGGTGCTTTAACGAGGAAACCTGGGATTTTGATTACGGTAAACCCTTTACCAGTGAAACCGTTGAAACGATCATCGAATATATGAAACCGGATTTCATAAAAGGGCTTACCGTCTTAGGCGGCGAACCCTTCGAGCCGGCAAACCAGCATGGACTTTTACCCCTTTTAAGGCGCGTCCGTGAAGTTTATCCCGACAAAGATATCTGGTGCTTTACCGGTTTTGATTTTATGCGGGACATTTACGCAAATATGTACCAGAAAAGCGACGAGACAAAAGAAATGGTTTCCTATCTGGATATTATCGTTGACGGTAAATTTATGGAAGAATTAAAGGATCTATCGCTCCGCTTCAAAGGTTCCTCCAACCAGAAAACCATCATGGTAAAGGAAACTCTGGAAAAAGGCGAACCCGTTTTATGGAACGACAAGCAGGTACAATACTAATTAATACAATAGGAGTTTTCAATGACAGCAGATGTTAAAATCAAGAAATTAAACGACAACGCGATCCTTCCAACCTACGGAACGGAATTTTCAGCCGGCGCGGATCTATACGCGTGTATGGACGAACCCGTTACCCTCGCGCCCGGTGAAACCAGACTGATAAAAACCGGTCTTGCCATGGAAATACCCGTCGGTTATGCCGGACTGATTTACGCGAGAAGCGGTCTTGCCACCAAAAAAGGACTCGCTCCCGCCAACAAAGTCGGAGTCATAGACGCCGATTACCGCGGTGAGATCATGGTTGCGCTTCATAACCATTCCGCCATTGCAGCCGTTGTGGAAGCCGGCGAACGGATTGCCCAGATGGTTATCACTCCGTTCCTTACGGCAAATTTTGTCGCCGTAAACGAACTGGAAGACACGCTGCGCGGCACGGGGGGATTTGGGTCTACCGGGACGAAATAGTTTCTTTAAACCGTAAATAATTGAGCAGGACGATAAGCCGGGTTATGTCGTGGATGATCATCTATCTAGACCGTCTGTTGCCAGACGGTTCAAGCAACCTACCCGCAGAACACGACGGGCAGCCGTATCGTTCTGCTTTTTGGTCTTGCTTCGGATGGGGTTTACATGGCTGCGTCTGTTACCAGACGCACGGTAGTCTCTTAAACTGCCTTTCCACCCTTACCGGCTTAGCCGGCGGTATATTTCTGTTGCACTAGCCTTGGAGTCGCCTCCACCGGACGTTATCCGGCATCCTGCCCTGCGAAGCCCGGACTTTCCTCTCCCTTGGGTCATGCTTTCACATGACCGTCAGGCAGCGATCATCTGTCCTACTCAAGTGTATTCAATCTACCATAAAACACCACAAAATTCAAGTATCGATCGATTGCGAAATTCGATTTCTTTTATCAATGACATAAATCACAAACACC
>JAMPBI010000001.1:55136-58455 GCA_023666775.1 Alistipes sp.
GAATATATAATTGTCTGGAAGTCTCCGATACATTCAGACTGTTCTCGAAAAACTTATAGATCGTAGTAAGCGTCTCCTCGTCAAATTCGTCCGGCGATTTCCCGTCAAAGATCTCCCTGATGAACATCTGGCAGAGCGGAAGCGGAAGCTGGTAAATCAGTCTGCCGATCCCCAGATTGCTGTACGCGACCACATTTTTATCGCTGTAAAAAATCTTGCCCACTTCCAATGCCATCTTTGCTTCCTTATAAGACTTGGAAACTTCCCTGATATCGTTGACGATCGTTCCGTAAGATATGTGGACCATGCTCATCGCTTCCGTATTCAGCATATCCAGGATCACATTCGCCGTCTTATGAAGCTCCTCGTAAGTCTCTCCGGGCTTCACTTCCTTGACGATGATGATATTCTTTTCGTCAACCGCCGTAATGAAATCCCTCGACTTCGTGGCAAATAATGTCCGCACCGTTTCCAGCGCGTTTAAGTCTTTCTCGTTTTTTGTCTCTATTAAGAATACGACTCTCTTCACGTCAATGTCGATATGGAGCTTTTTGGCTCTTGTATAAATGTCTACCCGCAGCAGATTGTCCAGCAGCAGATTTTTGATAAAATTATCCTTATCAAAACGCTCCTTATAGGCAACCAGCAGATTTTTAATCTGAAACGCGGCAATCTTACCGATCGTAAAGACATCGTCTCCCGTCCCCTGCGCCAACAACACATACTCAAGCTGCTGCTCGTCATAGACTTTGAAGAAATGACATTCCTGGATCACCTGACTGTCCGCAGGCGAATTTACAAAATTAATCACCGCGTCACGATAGTTCTCCCCGTCTTCAAACGTAGACGCAAGAACTACACCGTCGGTATCTATAATACATAAATCAATTCTGGCAATTGATTTCAGACCGTCTATTGTCGTCTGCAAAATCTGATTTGATATCATTTTGTTTCTCCTCTCACAAAAATTGACCTCTTTCTCTATTTTATAGCAAAATGGACAAAAATAAAAGAGGAAATGCATTTTTTCAATGCATTTCCTCAAAAAATTCACAAAATCTACATAATTATCTGCCGATAATCTTCTCTGTCTCCTTGTCGAAGCAGTGGATCTTGGTTAAATCCATAGCAAACTTAACCGCATCGCCAGGTCTTGCCGTTGTAGCAGGATTTACTCTTGCCGTACAGTTGTACTGGTCAATATCAAAGTATAAGTAAACTTCCGCACCCAACATCTCGTATACTCTTACGGTAGCGCTGATCACGGCATTTGGATTTGCCTTGATCATTGCGTCGTCATCATGTAAATTCTCCGGTCTGATACCAAGAACGATCGTCTTTCCAACATATCCGCCGTCTACAAGGCTCTTCGCTTCCTTCTCAGGAACAGTGATCATATTGTCGCCGAACGCCAGCTTCACATCGGAACCTTCCTGTGAAACCTTAGCGTCGATAAGGTTCATCTGAGGTGATCCGATAAATCCTGCTACGAACAGGTTCTGTGGATAATTGTATAAGTTATGTGGTGAATCAACCTGCTGTACAACGCCGTCCTTCAGAACAACGATCCTGGTACCAAGCGTCATAGCCTCTGTCTGGTCATGTGTTACATAGATGATGGTTGTTTCAAGTCTCTGATGAAGCTTTGAAATCTCAATTCTCATCTGTACTCTCAGCTTAGCGTCCAGGTTTGATAAAGGCTCATCCATAAGGAATACCTTAGGATTACGAACAATCGCACGACCCATGGCAACACGCTGTCTCTGACCACCGGAAAGAGCCTTCGGCTTACGGTCAAGAAGATGTTCGATATCAAGGATCTTAGCTGCTTCATGTACGGACTTGTCAATTTCAGCCTTAGGAACCTTTCTTAATTTAAGACCGAACGCCATGTTATCATACACCGTCATATGCGGATACAAAGCATAGTTCTGGAATACCATCGCAATATCTCTGTTCATTGGTTCTACATCGTTCACCAGTTTGTCGCCGATCCAAAGCTCGCCGGAACTGATATCCTCAAGACCCGCGATCATACGAAGCGTCGTAGATTTACCGCAGCCTGAAGGTCCTACGAAAATGATAAATTCTTTGTCTGCAATCTCGAGATTGAAATCCTTAACTGCAACGAAACCATTAGGATATACCTTACATACGTTTCTAAGTGATAAACTAGCCATTATAAATACCTCCTAAAATGTTTAATGCTTGTAACTTTCTCGTTACATCTGCCATATGTACATTTTACATGATGTGTGAAAAAAAAACCATATTGTTTTTACACAAAAATCTGTCCTCATTTTGTATAGATTTACCAGTTATAATGCATTATAACGAACGATCCGACTTTTTTCCGCATTTTACTGGGTAATCTGATAAGTTCCCGTCACAAACACAACCATCATGGAATCCGCCTTGATTCCGGTTGCCGCGTCCGGGAAAAGATACGTATTGTACTTTGCCAGGCTGATCCCGGTCGAGGTCAGTTCTCCTGCCGTAACATTAACCAGTCCCGCTCCGCTTCCCGAAACGGTACCGTTTCCCGAAAACACAACGACCGTCGCTCCCTCTGCCGCCGTCAGGACGCTGTCTTTGGAAAGCGTTACTTTGTTCATAACGCCGCTCAGCTCATTCAGCCGGCTGTCCAGATAGCTCTTGCTTACCAGCGGATCGCCGACGCCTCCCGGTTCGCTGTCGGCGGCTCCGACCTGTACTCCCGCCCTGAAAAATACAAAACCGACTGCCGCCAGCATTAATACGAAAAGCCCTGTCTTTTTTATTCTGTCTTTCATACATTTCCTCCGAACAAATAATTTCTTATCTAGTATACCACATTTTTCACATAATGAAATAGAAAATAATATCAAAAAACACTTGTTTCTTTCCGATAAAACATTTATAATAGAAGCAGTAAAGGAGTAGTGATGCATATGGATATGACATTATCGGCACTGTCTGTCAACGCGGCGTCCATCGATACCAGCAACAGCATTGGGCTCGCTATGGTTAAGAAATCCTTAGAAAGCATTGAAGCTAACGGCGACAGCCTTACGAAGTTAATGGAAGCTTCCGTTACACCGTATCTTGGACAGAATATTGACTACACAGTATAAAAACTTCAGCCTCACGGCTGAGGTTTTTATTTTTTTGCACCCGAATCATGATAGGAAATCGCGTTGCAAGCAAGCGGTCACCGTATTTCGATCCAGACCATATACGCCGCGGCTATCACGACAAAGATCACCATATAAATATCAAAGAACTTTCCTTCGGCGTCATTCCGTTTCCAATCCGTCACGGATTTCTTAAATTCCTCCGT
>JAMPBI010000200.1 GCA_023666775.1 Alistipes sp.
ATATCCGCGTAGATCTGCGTACTGGATAAATCGGAATGTCCCATCATCTCCTGTACCGCCCTCAGATCGGCGCCGTTTTCCACCATATGCGCCGCAAAGGAATGGCGCAGGGTGTGGGGCGTGATCGCCGCTTCAATCCCCGCCTGGGAGGCATAAGCCTTAATGAGCTTCCAGAAACCCTGTCTGCTCATGGGTTCTCCCGCATAGTTCGTAAATAAGATATTGGTTTCTCTCTCCTTTACAAACAGGCTTCTTGCGCCGGTAAGGTAATCCTGCACCGCCGCTCTTGTTTCCTCGTGAAACGGTATGATCCTTGTCTTTCCCCGGGAACCGCACTGAATATAGCCCATTTCCATATTGACGTCGGACACGCGAAGGGAAATCAGCTCCGTCACGCGGATACCCGTGGCATAGAGAAGTTCGAGCATTGCCCTGTCCCGCTTTCCCTTGTTGCTATTCCCGTCCGGTTGTTTTAAAAGAAGCACCATTTCTTCCATGGTGAGGACGTCCGGCGCTTTCTTCTGCACATGGGGCGCCTTAACTTCCATCGTAGGCAGCGTATTGATAAAATTTTCGTTGCGCAGATACATAAAAAATGCCTTCATGGAAGCAATATAACGGGACTGTGTCGCCGTAGAGGCACAGTTTCGCTCCAGATACAGGATATAGGAATTGATATTGGTCTTGTTGATCCTCGCCACATCGGTAATTCCCTGACTTTCAAAATATCCCGCCATTTTCTTCAGATCGCGCTGATACGATATGACCGTATTGGCAGAAGCCTTTTTTACCTCTGTCAGATACACGGCATACCGGCTTATGTACTCATTCATTCGTAAAACCCTCGTAAAAACAACATTTTCAAAGTTGCATACATAACATTATATCGGTAAATGTCAGAAAAAGCAAACACTTTTTCAAATATTCGGGAATATTCCCGCAAAACCGATGTAAAGTCCCGTTTCCAGCGCCGCCCCCGCTCCCGCGAGAACAACGGACAAAATCACAAACGCCGCTCCCCTCGCCGCCGTGGCTCTGCGTTCCCATATCAACGCTCCCGCATACAGTTCCAGAACCGCCGACACAAGATAAAAACATTGTGCCGCCAGGCAGAGATAGGCGAAATATAATACGCCTTTTATCCCATAGACCATCACCGTCATGGAACATACCGTTCCCACGGAAAATCCAAACGCCAGCGGATATAAGAAGACAATAACGCCGTTGACGCTGGTCAGCGCTAAAACTCCGATACCCAGCCACCATTTCAGGCGCACGGACAGCACATACCGGAATAAATCCCCTCCCTGCACATTCATGCGCTGCATTTTCTCTATGAAATCAAATTGAAAAACTCCCAGTTCGCTTACATGATCGTTACAATAAATGTTTGCAAACAGGGAGCCCGCAACAAGACCTGCCAGTATGACAAGTCCCACTATCCTAAAATTAAATTGTTTCACGGTTTTCCCCTGTATCAGGCTCCTATTTAATCATATGCCCCACCCGGAAAAACATGAATTCTATTTACAATACTTTGCCTTATACGTCATGATCGCCGCAATGGTCTTGGAGTCCTGGATCTTGCGGGAATAAATCATCTCGCACAATTCGTCCACCGTGTACTCGCATACGTCCACAAATTCGTCCTCGTCAAGATGTTGTCTGGACGGCTTTAAATTTCTCGCGACGTAAATATCAATGATCTCACTGCTGTACGCGATCGCCGGAACGATGGAGATCAACAGTTCCAGATCGTCGGACTTATAACCGGTCTCCTCCTCCAGTTCTCTTGCCGCCGCGTCCCGTGTAGGCTCATCGGCTCCGTTTCTTCCGCCGGCAGGGATCTCAAGCGCCTCCCGCTCAATAGCGTTGCGGTACTGCCTTACCATGATGATCTTGCCGTCGTCGGTAACGGGAACCACCGCCGCCGCTCCTTTGTGTCCTATAAAATCCCACTTCGCGATATTGCCGTTTGGCACGCTTACGCTGTCCTGATAAACGTCCAGTATGGAACCGTGATATACCAGTTCCCTTCCTACTCTCTCAAACATACCTGCCTCCCTAAATGATTAATCCAAATGTTCACATTTGCGGTAACATTTCTCCGTCGCCTTAAACAGGGCGTTACGCATACCGTTCTCCTCCAGCGCCTCCACCGCCGCAATAGTGGTTCCTCCCGGCGAACATACGTCGTCTTTGAGTTTTCCCGGGTGTTCTTTTGTCTCCAACACCATCTTGGCGGAACCAAGAACCGCCTGCGCCACAAACTCATAGGCGTCTTTCCGCGTCATTCCGTATTTCACCGCGCTGTCCGCAAGCGCCTCAATAAACATATACACATAAGCGGGTGAACTTCCGCTCGCGCAGGTAACGGCGCTCATAACCTTTTCGTCCACTTTGCGCATTCTACCAAAAGACGAAAAGAAATTCTCAATATCCCGGATCTCCGCGTCGGAAAAATCATTCGCGTCATAACACACGCCTGTCATGCCCTCGCCCACCATTGCCGGCGTATTCGGCATGGCGCGGACGATACGGACGTCGTCGCCCGCCATCGTTCTTAAATCTTCCAGCGTAATCCCCGGCGCGATCGAGATGATCACTTTGGAATAATCCAGGCTTTCCCGAATCTCCTTGATCACTTTTTCATATACAACGGGCTTTACGGCAAGAATTATGTATTTACTCTGCGCGGCGACTTCTTTATTATCCTCCGTACAGGCGATCTGCTCGCTCTCCGCTTTCGTTTTCATTTTCTCCTTGTCCTGCTCCGCAAATATGACGTTTTCCCTGCCATACCGTCTTACAAGACCCGCGAGCATTGCGCTTCCCATATTACCCATTCCGATAAATCCATATTTATACATCGGCTAAGCCTCGTTTCTACTTATTTTCTAATAATTTATCCACACTGACCAGTTTGACGCACAGCACGAAAAGCTCCGTCGCCATCGCCATATCCTCAGCCGACGGAAAAGACGGCGCGATACGGATATTGCTGTCCTTCGGATCCCGTCCGTATGGAAATGTCGCTCCCGCTCCCGTAAGGACAACGCCCGCTTCCTTACATTTTGCCACGATTGCCTTCGCGCAGCCTTCCATTGCGTCAAAGGAGATAAAATATCCTCCTTTCGGCTTCGTCCATGCCCCGATACCAAGACCGCCTAATTCTTCTTCCAGTTTCGCTTCCACCGCCTCAAACTTCGGACGCATTATGTCGGCATGTTTTTTCATGTGCGCCTTGATCCCGTCATAATTCTTGAAATAACGCACATGTCTTAACTGATTTACCTTATCATGTCCGATGGTCTGAATGGTCATCGCTTTTCTTATATAGTCAAGATTGGCCACAGAAGCGATCATTGCCGCTATACCGGCGCCCGCGTAGCTGATCTTGGACGATGAACAGAACTCAAAGACCATATCCGGATTACCGGCTTTCTCACACTCGCTTAAAATCTCAAGAAGCTCGTCCTGCCTGTCGTCGTACAGATGATGTACGGCATAGGCATTGTCCCAGTATATCCGGAAATCTTTTGCCGCCGGCTTCAATGCCGCCATTCTCCTGACCGTCTCGTCCGAGTAGGAAATTCCCTGAGGATTGGAATATTTCGGCACACACCAGATACCTTTGACCGCCTCGTCCCCGGAAACCAGTTCCTCAACCATATCCATATCCGGTCCGGTCGCAAGCATCGGTACATTGATCATCTCGATCCCGAAATGCTCGGTAATCGCGAAATGTCTGTCATAACCCGGCACCGGGCACAAAAACTTTACTTTATCCAGCTTACACCATGGCGTACTTCCGAGAACACCATGGGTCATGGCTCTTGACACCGTATCGTACATAATAGGAAGACTTGCGTTACCAAATACAACGACGTTTTCCGGCGATACGTCCATCATCTCGGCAATCAGCCTTTTCGCTTCGGGAATACCGTCCATCAGCCCGTAGTTGCGGCTGTCAAATCCGTTTTCCGTTTTCATATCCGAACCGGAGGACAAGGTATCCATCATATCGGCTGCCAGATCCAACTGCACCGGCGCCGGCTTTCCTCTGGACATATCAAGTTTTAATCCCTTTTTCTTCGCGTCCTCATAGTCTGCCAGCAATTCTTCCCTTAATTTTCTAAGTTCTTCCTCACTTAACTCGCTGTACGGTTTCATAACACTCCTCCTAAACTCTGCCAAAAACATTTTATCCTCTATAGCAGGTGTCCTTTGACACCCGAAAGTAATTATATGACAAAGTAAAAAGGTATGCAAGTATTATTGTAATTAATATAAAAATTTTACATCGGATATTTCGCTATCAGGATTCGGATATCAAAAGCCCTGCGATGAAACCAGCGTTGGCAGACTGCACATAAGAAACCATTTTCTTACAGTCTCTTATGTGTGCAAAATACGAATTAAAAGATATGTTTTTATCGAGATCTACCATGTATAACCACAGTTTTTACATTCGAAACTCTTGTTGATCTTCTTGCTAAAAATTCCAAACATGGCTATGGAGGCTCCGCGGTTCAGTCCGGATAAGGACTTGATATTTGTACTTCCGCAGGTTGGACATTTAGGCTTGTTTTGCTCTGCCAAACTTTCCAGCCTTGCCGCCTCATTATTAAGAGCCACTCTTTGCATATATTGCTCTTTAGTTAATGGCGTGCCTCCCCGTTTCCTTATTAATTCATTTACAGAATTTTTATACAAATCAATGGCTTCTTTTGCTGTAGTTTCATCACAGTTAAAACAATCCTGTATAAGTTTAATCGCTCCGTCAATGTCATATGTATTAATAAGAACTGCTATCTCATAATATTCGAGATCCTCACCACAATTAAATGTTTCAAAAATTTCCTCAGCTGTCATCTTAATTTCCAGCCTTGCCGCCTCATTATTAAGCGCCACTCTTTGTATATATTGCTCTTTAGTTAATGGTGTCTCTCCCCGTTTCCTTATTAATTCATTTACAGAATTTTTATACAAATCA
>JAMPBI010000201.1 GCA_023666775.1 Alistipes sp.
ACGGCACGGATAAACTTTATGACGGCGTGAAGGAACTCTGCGACGGTATCAGCGAATATATGGACGCCATCGACGCGGTCAATAACGGCGTGGGCGAACTGGAAAACGGCGTGGCGAAGCTGGCGGAAAATAACGACGCGTTAAAGGACGGTTCCGCCGCGCTCAGCAAAGGACTCACGGAGTTAAACACGGCGCTGGAAAGCTTGAAACTTCCACAAAATGTGGATATGAGCGATATTTTGGCGGAGATAGCCGGTCTTAACGAGGACGCGGCGCTGCTTTCCAAATATCTGGAAAACCTTCAGGTTTCCGTCGAGGAGGCAAAACAGATAAAGGTGCGGGCAGAGGAATATAAGACGGCGGCGGAGGAAAAAATTTCCTTGGCAAAAAGTCTTCTTGACGGTATGAACGTGGAGGAACTGGTTCTTAACGCAAACGCGCTGGCAAAGACCCAGGCGGACGAACAGGCGAGGGAGCAGGCGAAAAACGCGGCGGAACAGGCGCTTAACGCCGGTTTTGAAAACAGCGGTCTTTCGGAGGACGAGATCGCGGCGCTAAAGGAACAGATCGGTACGGCGTTTTCCGAGGCGTTAGACGGCGGCGTGAGCGTAAATATTGACGTCGCTCCGGCGGCGGAGGAACTAAGCGGTAAGATCGAGGAGGTAAGGACGGCGCTGGCGGATATGCCGGAATTAAACATCGCCGAAACGGTTATTGACGACAGCGAAGTGCAGGCGGTGATCGCCGACATGAATGCGCGGTTGGAAAAGATTTCGTCGGCACAGGCTTTGTTTACGGGAACGGTTGCACAGCTTTCGGCTCTTGAACCGATGGTGTCGCAGTTAAAGGGCGCGGTGGCACAGCTGGATACGGGAGCGAAAGCGTTGTCGGAAGGCGTTACGGCTTATACGGGCGGCGTTTCTATGCTGCTTGAGGGCGTTGCGGCGCTCCACGAGGGAACCGGCGAGCTGGCTTCAGTGCGCGGTGAGTTCGGCGACGGCTTAAACGAACTTTGCGACGGCGTGAAAGAACTGCGGGACGGCGTGAGAGAGTTCCGCGACGAGGGTATCAGCGAGCTGACGAAGTTCGCGGGAGAAGAGCTGAGAAGCCTTTTAAATTCCCTCCGCGCGTCCAAGGCGCTGAACGATACCTATAATAATTTCGCGGGAATTGCGGACGGCATGGAAGGAGACGTGGTGTTTATAATTGAGACGGAGGGGATTGAGAAATAGGGGATACGGCTTTTCTGTAGAATTGCTATTTTGTCTCCTTTCTGATATAATATGGAAATATCAGGTTCAGAAGCTGCAACCGGAATGTTTTGGGAGGTGTTTGTCATATGTATTATCTGATGAACAAAGACGTTATCGTTGCTTCGTTTTATAAGGAGAATGGCAGATGGAAATTGTCGCAGCCCAATTCCCAACTTCCTCTTGGAAAATTTGAGATCAATGACTGGCTGGAAGACAGAAAGGCATATAAACATAATCATCATTTAAAACAACTTATGATAGATTGCGGCTGCGAGACTGCGGAGGGGTTTATAAAGATTACGCACGCGGCGTCCATTAACGACTCTTTCTGGATAAGGAATGAGGAAGAAAATGTTACATGGAATGATATTTCCTTTTACAGAAATGATTTCAACGATACGATTTCAAAACTGGCGTTTGAGGGGCTTGGTTTATATGGAATGCAGATGAGCAGCACTTCGCCGGAGCTTACGACAGACGGTTCCTTCCGCAAATGCTGGAAAAAGGAAAATGAGGAAATCTATCTCTACAAAAGGGGGATTTCAGGAGCTTATAACGCGGGGCTGGAGCCTTACTGCGAGGCGTTGGCGTCGGAGATCATTTATAAGGCTGATAAGACAAGCGTTCAATACTCGGTTTTAAAGCTGCATGGGGAAACGGCGACAAAATGCAAAGTTTTCACAAACGAAGAAGTGGGATTTGTTCCGTTAAGAAAATTAGTGGAGCGTAACATATCATTGGACGAATTGCTGCATTTTTTTGACGAACTGGAATGCAGGGAGCAGTTTCAAAGAATACTAGTTCTGGACGCCGTGACATTTAATGTGGACCGGCATCTTGGAAATATGGGTGTTCTTGTAGATAATGACACACAAGAAATCCTTGGGATCTCTCCAAACTTTGATTTTAATTTGTCCATGCTTCCCTATGTGACGAAGGAAGAGTTTGAACATATTGGCACAAAACTTTTGGATTACGGTCCGGCGATCGGAGATGATTTTACAAGAGTCGGACAGAAAATGCTGACAGCCGAAATCCGAAAGGAACTGATCAATTTACAAGGATTTTGCTTTTCCTTTAGGGGCAATAAAGATTTTGAACCGTCGAGAGTGCGTATTATGGAGGAAATGGTAGACAGGCAGATCCGCGCTATTCTTAAAGGTGAGATTCTTTACACCAAAGATGTGTTTGTTCCAAAAGAAACGAAACAAAAGGTCGGGGATTTTGATAATACCGTTGAGTTAAAAAAGGCTTCCACCTTGGCTGCCCGATTAAAAAAGGCAGATATTTTTTCTTCCGTTATGGAAGAAATCAAAGAGGATAGTCATGTATGCGTCATTGCAACGATACATGAAAATGAGGAATTTGTCGATTTTATCGTTTATCTTGAAAATATGGAAATTTCCTGTGAGAGGAACGGGGTCAAAGTTAGCGCAGATGAAATGCGTTCAGAGTTTCAATCCTTTGTCTGCGCATATGACCGGTTTTGTAGGATCGTGGAGGATCTATTAATAAACGACGATCGTCTTTTTTGACCACAGTAGCACCCTTGTAGCTTAAATACAAATATCGCCATGAATTGCATGCAAAATTGAAAATCAGTCCGCTTAAAACCATTGTGATTATTTCTACATTATGTTATAATTATGACGGACAATATTTTAAATTTGCGTGCAGAAAGTTGGTGCTTGCTTGAACAAGAAAGAAATTGTAGAAAATGTAATTATAAATAACGGCGGCATTGCAAAAAAATGCTGACTTTGCGGCAGAGGGCATAAAAAATTATGAAGTTGCGGCACTCTGTAAAGAAGGTTTTATTAAAAGAGCCCGCCGAGGTTTTTATCAACTCCCTAGCAGCAATCAAATAGCAGAAGAACAGCTAATACGGGAACTTCTGCCACAAGGGATTGTTTGCGTTGAAACCGCATTATTTCATTATGGGTATAGTGATTTTTCTCCTCGTAAATGGTCTGTTGCCGTGCCGAGAACGGCGTCCCGGGCAGTTAAGAAAATGGAGGAATTTCCGATTAAGGCATACTATATTCAAAAGGATTTTTTGCAAATCGGAAAAGTAATGGATAACTTTAACGGCGTAACGCTTGCTGTGTATGATCGTGAGCGTACAATATGCGATTGCTTCAAATATCGTACAAAGTTAGATAATGAAACCTTCAACAAAGCTGTCAATGCTTATGCTGCTGATAAAAATAAGAATCTTGCAAACCTTTCAAAATACGCAAGAGAAATGAAGCTATATGCAAAAGTTATGAATGTAATGGAGGTGCTACTGAATGGCTGATATTGCCGCATCCGTGCTTGCAAGATTAAAAAATAAGGCGAAAGAAAGCAGACGAAGTTATCAGCTTTGTTTGCAGCTTTTCTGTAAAGAAAAAAGTGCGCTGTCCCAAAGGCAGCACACTTTTTCTTTTTGCAACTATCATTTTATCAGTTCCTCTAGTTCTTGCGGACGAACACAATCCGCAGATAATAAGCCTTCCATGATTTCCGGTACGGCTCTTTCGTACAGACCGTCTTCATTCTGCCTAAATTTTCCTCCATAACCGGAGGTCACGGAATAATAATTTCCGTCGATATCTTCCGACGGAGAACCGGTAGAAAGGAAAAATACATATTTCTCCCCGATTTTCGCGAAAGGTTTGTCCAAAGTGTCTGCAAGGTATACGCCGTTTTCTTCCTCACCCTCGTACTTTGGGGAAAACGCTTCGGGAAATACCTGCTCCCGATATGATTTTAACGGAATATACCCCTGCGTATCCTCCTGTACGGTTATGACCGTTCCCGGCTGGATCTGCTCTCCGCCGAATACATCGAATACCGCAACGGAATAATAGACGGTTCTTTCAGAATGTCCGTCGGAGCGGTATGCAAGGTCAACGATTTTTCCTCTCACGATATTGTCGGAATGGAAGCATAAGTCGTCGATCGTATCATATACATAAGCCTCCGGATCCGCTGGGTCTGTCTGTAAAACGGGAACAAATACCGCGTTTTCCATATCGATTCCAAAGGCGCCGGAAATTTCTGCCGTGTGGTCTTTTAAATCGAGGATATCTTCTTTTGTGACAGCCGTTGTCTCTGCGATATTGCTCGGGGAGGTTTCTGATGTTTTGGCGTTTTTTGTTTCCGGCTGCGCGATCCGTTCTTTTAGTTCATCGAGACTGACCGGTCCGAAGTCTGCCGCTTCCGATGAGTTTAATTCCGTCAAAAATTCCGGTATCGTTCTTTCGTAAAGACTGTCTTCATTCTGCTTAAATTTTCCCGCGTAACCGGCTGTAACATAATAGCGGTTGTCTTGTCCGCCGGAAAGAAACAGGATATATTCCTCGCCGTTTCTTACAAAAGGTTCGCCGGCATTTCTTATAATATACGTTCTGTCAGCCTCTTCCCCCGTAAACTGAGGATAGGCGGAAGGGGAAATTTCCCTGTATGATTTGAGCGGTGTAATCCCCTGTTCACAGGATACCGTTATGATCGTTTCCGGTTTGATCTCTTCTCCGTATAATACCTCGGATACGGCGAAAGAGTACCAGATCGTTCCGTCCGCGTCTTCCATCGTATAGGCAGGCTCGATCACCGCATTATC
>JAMPBI010000202.1 GCA_023666775.1 Alistipes sp.
AAGGTCATATATAAAACCCTGCCGTCGGCAGTATTTCCCACCAGTTCCAGATAGCTGTCGTTCATTTTACTGTTATAAATCTCATAAACCGTATAATTGTCCGCGACAATGACCGGAGAAAGGTCCTCGCCGTCCTCCGACGTTTCCTCCGCCAGAATCTTCGTAAAAAGGGACGTTCTGAGACGATTTATAAATTCCTCCACATCGCGCATGGAAGCGTAAAGAATACTCCAGTCGCTGTCAAGGAGCATAATGGAAACGCCTTGGGTCCTCGTAATGCTCTCCAGTCCCTGCGTCAGTTCCTCCATCGTGATGTTCCCGCCGTTATAACGGTCAAGATAGCGGTTTACGGTATCATAAGTCGCCGTAAACGCCCGTTCCTTATCCCTCATGTAGAACGTATCCAGAAACAGCGTATTCATCATGATGACAGCCGCCACCATGCCGAGGATACAGGCAAGAATGATAATGGAAATTTTTATCCGTATGGAATGTCTCATGGCGAAACCTCAAACTTATATCCCATACCCCAGATCGTCTTGATCATTTCCCCGCTCTCGCCCATTTTCCTGCGCAGCTTTTTCACATGGGTGTCAATGGTCCTGGCGTCGCCGAAGTAATCATAATTCCACACATTATTCAATATTTTCTCACGGGAAAGGGCGATCCCCTTGTTATCGATAAAATAGAGCAGCAGTTCAAACTCCTTGAAACTCAGGTCAATCTCCTCTCCGTTTATCTTAACCGTATGCGCCGCCTTATCCAGCTCAATCGGACCTTCCTTTAAAATTTCACTGCTGTCAACCATATATGCCCTGCGGATAATGGCGTCCACCCTTGCCGTAAGGATCTTCGGGCTGAAAGGCTTGCCGATATACTCGTCCACTCCCAGCTCAAAACCCAGCAGTTCATCGCGCTCGTCGGACTTCGCCGTCAGCATGATGATGGGAACCTTGGAATTTTTGCGGATCTCCCGGCACACTTCCCAGCCGTCCATTTTCGGCATCATCACATCGAGTATCACCAGCGCGATGTCTTTCCGGTTATAGAAAATATCGATCGCCGCCTCGCCGTCTTCCGCCTCCAGAACCTCAAAGTCCTTTTTCACGAGGAAATCCCTCACCAGCTTCCGCATTCTGCTTTCGTCGTCCACCACAAGAATCTTCATTTTATCCATACGCGTTCTCTCCTATCAATCCCGCAATTATATTTATTATGCTGATCATACAACAAAACTATGAAAAAAATGTGTTCTATTTCTTTTCCGTCTCCGGCGTGATATCAAACTGCGCTTCCTTCTCCTTCACCGCCGCCTCGCGCTCTTTCAGCCGGCTTTCCTTCTCTTTTAACTGCTGCTCCCAGACGGAATACCGGTCCTGCAGCGCCGTCTCGTAATTTAAAATGTTCACATTGGAGCTGGTTGACGCAATATAGATCATGGCTGCCACGCCCGCCGCCAGAAAAACGTTGATGATCCGTGAAGTTGCCAGCCTGCTTTTCGTCCGTTTCAGTTCCTCTTCCGCCGCTTTATACCGTTTTTCCCTCTCGGCGTCCTCCAGAAGCTTTTTTTCTTCCTCGTCTGCCGGCTGTAGAAAACGGTGCTGCACCAGATAATCGCCCAGCTCTTTTACAAACGCGTTTCCCACCGGCGTATGGAACATTTTCTGCTCCACCATTTTCTGATACATTTTACAGGAAGTCTCCGCAGAACTTCCCCGCGCCTTATTGGTAAAATACTGGACCGCCGCCAGTTCCTTCCTGGCTTCCTTCGCCTCCTCCAGTGTATCAAACTCATAGCCTCCCACCTGATATTTCTCTGCCATATGACCGCCTCCCGATGTACGAATTGCTTTGTTATGAATTTTATCATATTTCCGTCAATTAATCATCTGAAATTTTTTAAGTTGCCTCTTGTTAAATCCTATATTTCAGAGTACAATATGATGAGAAAATCAAATGCTATAAGGAGCCTTACATGAAACATTTACTTAGCCCATTAGACCTATCTGTTGAGGAACTCAACGATCTGCTGGATCTTGCGGCGAGGATTGCCGAAGATCCCCAAAAATTTTCCAAGTGCTGCGAAGGCAGGAAACTGGCAACTTTATTTTACGAACCTAGCACGCGTACCCGTCTCAGTTTTGAATCAGCAATGCTGAATCTCGGCGGGTCTGTACTAGGTTTTTCTTCTGCCGATTCCTCCTCCGCCGCCAAAGGAGAAAGCGTTTCCGACACGATCCGCATTATTTCCTGCTACGCGGACATCTGCGCGATGCGCCACCCCAAAGAAGGCGCACCGATGGTTGCCTCCACCAAATCTTCCATTCCGGTCATCAACGCGGGCGACGGCGGACACCAGCACCCGACGCAGACTTTGACCGACCTTATGACGATCCGTTCTTTGAAAGGGCGTCTCAGTGACCTGACCATAGGACTTTGCGGCGACTTGAAATTCGGACGTACCGTCCACTCGCTCATCGAGTCTCTGGTGCGCTACACGGGAATTAAATTCGTTCTAATATCGCCGCCGGAACTGCGGGTACCCGATTATATCCGCGAGGACGTTCTGGAAGCCTCCGGCAACGAATACAAGGAAGTGGTAACTCTGGAGGAGGTCATGCCGGAACTGGATATTCTCTATATGACAAGGGTTCAGAAGGAACGTTTCTTCAACGAAGAGGACTATGTCCGCATGAAAGATTTCTATATTCTGGATAAGGCGAAAATGGAGCTTGCCAAGGAAGATATGCTGGTGCTTCACCCGCTTCCACGCGTCAACGAAATCTCCGTGGAGGTGGACGACGACCCGAGAGCCGTTTATTTTAAACAGGCGCAGTTTGGCGTTTATGTCAGAATGGCGTTAATCCTTACTTTATTGGAGGTGGAAGTATGTTAAATGTAGGAGAACTTCATAACGGTATCGTTTTAGACCATATACAGGCAGGAAAAAGCATGCAGATCTACTACAATCTGGGGCTGGACAAACTGGACTGCTGTGTTGCCATCATCAAGAACGCCCGCAGCAACAAAATGGGCAAAAAAGACATCATCAAGATTGAGGGCGGCATCGATCTGGTCGATCTGGATATCCTCGGCTTTATCGACCACAATATCACGGTCAACATTATCCGCGACAGCGTCATTGTGGAAAAAAGGGTGCTGACCCTGCCAAAGACCATCACCAACATCATCAAATGCAAAAATCCGCGGTGTATCACTTCCATAGAACAGGAATTAAAACACATCTTTATCCTCACGGACGAAGTAAAACAAGTGTACCGCTGTAAATACTGCGAAGAGAAATATGGTAAATAGATTCGTCAGAAACCGCCGGAAATCGGTTGGGGATTTCCGGCGGTTTGGGCTTTTTGGTTATACGCTCTGCGTGTTCGTTAAATTTCTCCAATCAGGTCACGCACCGATTTTTTTGCTCCAATCGCGGGAAGAAACCACCGGATTATGATTTACTGCCGTTCCAGCAGTCGTCCACATATTCTGCCGCCTCCTTTTTTGTCAGTTGAAATTCCTCTCTGATATAGGAAATCGTAGCTTCTTTGTTCTGTCCGAGTTTTTGCAATGACTTTATGGCCCCCTCTACCCTTCCAATGATTTTTCCACGCTCTTCACCTTGACGTATTCCTTCTATCCTGCCTTTTGCCAGTCCAGCCTCCATTCCCATCTCATACTCTTCCTGTCTCAAATACTCCAAGACCTCTTCCTCGTTATACTCAAACAACATCGTCTCAATCACCTCCGCCTTCTGCTTTTCCAGAAAATCCTTTAAAATTCCCCTTTGGATACATTCATCAACCGCCCTTACAACAGCTTCCGCTATTTCGTAAAGTTCCCTGTACTTCCTCACGCACTCCGTAAACTCACTGTATTCCCGAAGCACCCGACAGGCTTTTTTGATTTCCTCATTGTATCCCTTGTTGATATTGATAACACGAACCTTTAACTCTAATTCCGGTTCTTCTTCCTGCCTCTCAAACGCGTCAGAAAGTTTTAATACTTCATTTTCCGGGCGTTCCTCACTTCCGTTATAAAACACCACAAACTTCGGCGTTGGGATCTTCACCTGCTTTCTGCCGTATAAGCGACGGTTGTTATTGTATCTCCGTCCAAGCTGCGATGTCACATAGAATAAATCCCGCAGGGGCATGTTCGGGTTAAATGTGGATTGGTGTTCATACAATGTGAGATACGCATGAAACAAAAACGACACATCGTTCTTATATCCTAATCGAACATTGCGTTGCAATATTCGATTTAACTCATATAAACCGCGTCCTCTAACGTCATAATTTCCAGTTCGTCCGCATGTTCATAATTCGTCCTGTTCAATGCGTTGTACACACTAAGAAGATTTTTCTTGTCCCGCATTAAAATCCGGAACAGCAAATCCTTGTGTTCCCTATGTACCGATATATCATTGTACTTTAACGGTTCCATGAAACACGCGTATTGCGGTAATGCGTTGCAACTAGTATATTGAGGTAAAACATTGCAATTAATGTATTGCAATAATGCGCCACAATCCGTATTTTCCCACCACGCATTGTAATCATATGTACCTGCTTCCTGATAATTTGTTCTCTCCATAATCTGTCCTCCCCCTATTTCCTATTAAAAATCTTCCCAGTAATCACTTACATACTTCTCCGCTTCCTTTTTTGTCAGTTGAAATTCCTCTCTGATATAGGAAATCGTAGCTTCTTTGTTCTGTCCGAGTTTTTGCAATGACTTTATGGCCCCCTCTACCCTTCCAATGATTTTTCCACGCTCTTCACCTTGACGTATTCCTTCTATCCTGCCTTTTGCCAGTCCAGCCTCCATTCCCATCTCATACT
>JAMPBI010000203.1 GCA_023666775.1 Alistipes sp.
TGTGATTTTACATCTAATTCTTTTGCAAGTTCATGAACTCTCATTTTTGCCATACTCACATCTCTCCTTCTTGATTCAAACTATCCAGTTTACTCATAAGCGATTTCGCGAACCCTTCGTCATTTACCGCAAGGGAAGCGCGAAACTCCTTGCCGATATGATGTCCCAGCGTCTCCTTGTCCGCCACGAAATAAACCGGAACCTTATAGTACCCGCACATATTAGAAAACATCTTTTTCGTGTTGTCCGATGCGTCTTCTGCCACAATGACAAGAAAGGCTTTGCCCGACTTAACGGATTTCTCCGTGGAAAACTCGCCGCTGGCGATCTTGCCTGCCTTCTGCGCCAGACCCAGAAGGGATAAAACCTTATTCTGATCCATTCTTTAAAAACTCCTCTTTTAACTTTTCATAAACAGACGGTTCCACGCTCATCTTAAAAGCACGATCCAGTCCTTTCGTCTTCATGACCTTCAAAAAACACTCCTCATTGGGACAGATATAGGCGCCCCTGCCGTTCTTCTTACCCGTCGTATCCAGAAAAATAGCTCCTTCCGTATCACGGATAATACGGACCAGTTCCCGCTTGTCTTTCATCTGCCCGCACCCGATACATTTTCTTAAAGGTTGTTTTCTAACTGCCGCTGCGCTCAAATTCATCACCTGCTTAACTATTTTATTCCGTAATATCTTCCATGATATCCTCGGTGATATCCTCGGCGGTCTCTTCAAATACTTCTTCCTCGTCAGAAGATTCCATGCTCTGGACCTGAGATTCACTCTTAATATCGATCTTGTATCCCGTCAGTCTTGCCGCAAGTCTCGCGTTCTGACCTTCTTTACCGATGGCAAGGGATAACTGGAAATCGGGAACGACAACCTCCGCCGTCTTATCATCATAAACCGTAACGGAAACCACCTTCGCCGGACTTAACGAATTTTCGATCAATACCGCCGGATCTTCGCTCCAGTTGATAATATCGATTTTTTCACCGCGCAGTTCCTGAACGATGGAATTTACCCTGGAACCGTTGATACCGACGCAGGCGCCCACCGGATCCACATTCCTGTCGTTGGACCAGACGGCGATCTTTGTTCGGGAACCGGCTTCTCTGGAAATGCTGCGGATCTCCACCACGCCGGAACGCACCTCCGCGACTTCCGACTCAAACAGTCTCTTGACCAGATCCGGGTGGGTCCTTGAAACGATCACCTTCGGTCCGCGGCTCTCGTTGCGCACTTCCACAATATATAATTTAATTCGCTCCGTCGGTTTGAAATGCTCGCTCTTTACCTGCTCCTTTTCCGCAAGGACCGCGTCCACCTTGCCAAGATTGATATATATGTTCCGGTCGTCCACTTTCTGGACGATCCCCGTGATCAGATCATGCTCTTTTTCATAAAAAGCGTTAAATAATAAATTCTTTTCCTCCTCGCGGATCTTCTGCTGGATCACGCTCTTTGCCGTAGAGGTCGCGATCCTGCTAAATTCCGTAGATTTGATCGGAATATATACGAGGTCGCCGATATCATACTTCGCGTTGATCATTCTCGCGTCGGCAAGGCTGATCTGCGTTACATCGTCCTCCACTTCGGAAACGACCGCCTTTTCCGCTTCCACGCTGAAATCGCCTGTATTCTCGTTCACGGACACGCGGACATTGTCCGCTTTCCCGTAATGCTTCTGGCATGCCGTTATCAGGGAATTTTCAATCGCCGCGATCACCACCGCTTTTTTAATTCCTTTCTCCTCTTCCAGTACATCAAGTGCTTCCATTAATTCTCTGTTCATTTTCCTCTATCCTCCATTTTTAAAAATCAAATGCTAATCTTATTAACGCGATATCGCCGCGCGTAAAACTTCGTTCGCCGCCGTCCGGCATTGTAAGAACAACCTGTTCCTTATCAAAAGCCTTTAAAACTCCGGTAAATTCTTTTTGTTTTTCCAGCGGTTTATACAGCCGGATCTCCACGTCCTTTCCGATACTGCGGACAAAATCCTTATCCTTTTTAAGGGGTCTTCCCAGTCCCGGCGAACTGACTTCCAGAATGTAGGATTCCTCAATATAATCCTCCCGGTCCAGAATATCGCTCATCGCCCTGCTGACCAGTTCGCAGTCGTCAATGGTGATACCGCCTTCCTTATCCACATAAAGCCGCAGATACCAGTTGGAACCCTCTTTTACAAATTCCACGTCCACCAGCTCAAAGCGGTTCTCCTCGATCACCGGCATGATCAGCTTCTCCGTCTTCTCCTCATAAATCTCCCTTTTTGCCATATAACACCTCCTAATTCTATCAAACAAGATAGCCAAATTGCCACGCAATTTTCTATCAAACAAAAAACTTCAGTTTAAAACTGAAGTTCCTTGGGGTTGGGCTATTTAAAAAAATAGTTAGCAGCTCGTACGAGAATCGAACTCGTGTTTCCGCCTTGAGAGGGCGGCGTCTTAACCGCTTGACCAACGAGCCATACTTGGCACTTTGCTATCATACACTATATAAAAACAAAATGCAAGTGTTTTTTATAAAAACTTTTAAAAAAGTTTAAATTTATCGACGCCTTCTTTCAGTATTTCCACCGTATCCATATTGAGGTTTGACGCCTCCATGATCTGGCTGACTTCCGCAACGAGTTCCGTCGTGGTATCGGCAACCTGCGATACGCCTTTCGCGCTGTCGGAAACGGCAATGGATATATCGTTTACCGACGTGCTGATGGATTGGGTCAGATTATTGAGATTGTTGGTGGACTGCTCAAAGCCCGTCATCAGATCGTCAACCTTCACCGCGTCGTCATAATACTGCTGACCGACTTTCTCCATATTATCATAATCGGCGATCACGTTCTCATTGACAAAATCAAGAAGTTTCGTGGCGTTCTTCGCAAGCTCGTTTACATTTCCCACCACGTCAACGCTGATCTTCTGGATATTGTTCGCCGTGTCGCGGCTGGAATCCGCAAGCAGACGGATCTCATCGGCAACGACCGCGAAGCCCTTTCCCGCCTCGCCCGCTCTTGCCGCCTCGATGGAAGCGTTCAGGGCAAGAAGATTGGTCTGGCTGGATATTCCCAGGATCTCGTCGGTAAGTTTGCCGATCTCGGAAATCTGTTTCGCGTTTTCCACCGATGTGGAAACGGCGGTATTGATCTCGGCAAGCATTCCTTTTGCCGTATTCATGGACTCGATCGCCTGCTGCTTTAACATCTCGGCTCTCTTCTTAATTTCTTTAACATATTCCGTACCGTCCGTGGCGTTATCCGCGATACCGGAAACCAGGTTCTTGATCTCGTCCATATTGCCGTTGACCGTCTCAACCGTAGCGGAGATCTCCTCCATGCTCGCGGAAAGCTCCTCCATCGTCGCCGACGTATCGTTCGCGCCCTCGTTTGCCTTGGTGACATTGCCGGATATTCCCATGCTGGAATCGGAAATGCTCACGGAAGAATGGGCGATCTGTCCGATGATCCCCTGCAAAATACCTAAGAACCGGTTAATGCCGTCCGCCAGAACCGCCACTTCGTCCTTACTCTGCACTTTGATACGCGCCGTAAGATCGCCGTTATGATTTTCAATGCCCTCCGTAATGGCGTTCAGTTCCTTAACCGAATCCTTGATCGGCTTAACAAACCTGCGGCTTAAAACAAAAGATACCACGAAGGACAGCACCATCAGCAGCACGCTGAACAAAATCGTCCCCTGCGCCCTTCTCACATACCGTTCCCGCTCCGACGCGGCAAAACTCAGTTCCGCCTCCGTAACGTCGTCCAGCGCCGTGATACTCTTGTTAATATTCTGGGCGCAGACCTGCATTCCCTGAAGAATGAGACTTTGCGCCAGGTCTTTCTTGTCGTCCCTGCTGTATGCGATACACTGCTCATACTGCGAAATGTATTTCTCGTAATTCGTCTTCAGCTCGGCGATCAGAGCCATTTTCTCCGGCGACGCCGCGTTCCTTTCTTCATAACGCGCGATCGCTTCTTCCACCTTTGCCGCGCTCTCGTTGATAATGCCTTCGTATAAGGCGTATGTACTCTCCGTACTGCCGTTTACATGGATAAAAATGTTGCCTTTGATATCCGAAAAATTCTTGGAGATCGTAGAAACGTCCTGCAAATTCTCCATCTGCATATTCATGATCTCTTCCGAATTGCCTTTCATCTCCTGTATCATCAATCCCAGCAATCCGATCGTTGCTCCGCCGATCACCGCCATGATAAGGATCAGCGTTAAAATCTTTGATGACATTTTCTTCATAGTCCGCCGCACCTGCCTTCCATATAATGAATAATTATACACTATTTTTGTTAAAAAATCTACAACAATACGTCAGATCACATCAAACAGCGACAACTGGTTTGAATCCGGAAGATTGCCTAATATTCCCAGCCGGTCCAGCAGTTCCGTCTGGGTCTGCGTTGCCTTTGTACGGTTCTTGAAATCATCTTTGGACAAAAACTCGCCTTTTTTTGCCTCCTCCTCGATCGCCGTCGCCGCGTTCTCCCCCAGTCCGTCAATCGCGTTTAAAGACGGCATCAGCTTTCCGTCAATGATCTGGAAATGCAGCGCTTTTGCCCGGAACAGATCGATCGGCATAAACTCAAACCCTCTCGCGTACATTTCCTGCACGATCTTCATGTCGCGGAGCATACCTTCCTCTTTATTGGAAAGTTCGTTTGCCGCTTCTTTTTTCTTTAAATCCTCCAGAAAATACTCCAGTTTGTCCCGTCCCATGCACATGATCTCATAAGAAAACGCCTTTGTGCGGATACTGAAAAACGAAGCGTAATATGCCAGCGGATAAAACACCTTGCAATAGGCAATGCGCCACGCCATCATAACGTA
>JAMPBI010000204.1 GCA_023666775.1 Alistipes sp.
CCATTGACGATTACGCGGACAACGTGATCAAGAAACATGAGAATACCCGCGCGGACAAGGAGGAGGACCGGATCCGGCACGTGGATACACTGAGCGCCCAGACGGGACCGATTTTTCTTGCGTACCGCGCAAATGAAGTGATCGACCAAAAGGTGGCGGAGGCAAAAAAGCAAAAACCTCTGTATGATTTCGTTTCGGAGGACGGAATCCGCCACGCCGTATGGAAAATAGCGGACGAAGCGTCCGTAAGCGCGATCCGTGAGGCGTTTGACGGGATCCATGAGATTTATATCGCGGACGGCCACCACAGAGCGGCTTCCGCGGTAAAGGTAGGTTTTAAGAGAAGAAAAGAAAATCCTTCCTATACGGGCGGGGAGGAATTTAATTTTTTCCTGTCGGTACTGTTCCCGGACGAGCAGCTTATGATCATGGACTACAACCGTGTCGTCCGCGATCTGAACGGGTTGTCCGAGAAGGAATTTCTGGATAAGGTGTCGGAGCTTTTTGAGGTAAAGGAGTGCGGCGGGCAGGTCAGACCCGCGAAGAAAGGCGACGTCGGCATGTATCTTGCGGGGAAATGGTATCTTCTTTCCGCGAAGGACGCGATCAAGTCCGACGATCCGGTCGAGGGCTTAGATGTGGCGATCCTGCAGAATAATCTGTTGACGCCGGTACTTGGCATTCAGGATCCGAGAACGGATAAGCGTATTGATTTTATCGGCGGTATCCGGGGACTTTCGGAACTGGAGAGACGTGTGGATTCGGATATGAAGGTGGCGTTTGCCATGTTCCCGACGTCCATCGCGGAATTGTTTGCCGTGGCGGACGCGGGGAAATTAATGCCGCCGAAGTCTACCTGGTTTGAACCGAAACTTCGCAGCGGAATATTTATACATCGGATTTAGGGGTGGCAGAATGTATGTATATACGATAACGCAATGGCTGTTGTTTTTCTTTGTATACTGTTTTTTCGGCTGGATCTTTGAAACAACGTATGTTTCACTGAAGAAACACAGGTTTGTGAATCGGGGGTTTATGAGAGGACCGTTTCTGCCTCTGTACGGTTCGGGAGCGATACTTATTTTGTTTGCGACCATTCCCGTGAGGGACAGCTATGTGCTGATGTATTTGTTCGGGGCAGTGACGGCGACGATTCTTGAATACGCAACCGGCGTGGTGATGGAGAAAATCTTTAAGGTGCGGTACTGGGATTACAGCGAAAAAAAGTTTAATTTCCGGGGACAGATCTGTCTTGGTTCGAGTATCGCGTGGGGATTTCTGGGCATATTTCTTGTTAAGGCGATTCATAAACCGATCGAGAAGCTGATCCTGAAAATTTCCGCGAACAGCTATCTGGAAGAGGCGATTGTTTTTATCGTTACCATTTATTTTGTGGCGGATATGACCGTTGCCTTTAAGGAGGCTCTGGAACTGCGCGATCTGCTTCTTTATGTGGAGAAGGCAAAAGCGGAAATGGAGCGGCTTAAAAAACGCGCCGAGGCGCTGGAACAGTATCTTGACGGGTATAGGGAGAGGCTGTCCGGTTATAACGAACGGCTGGTGAAACGTTTTGTCACCGCCCACCCGACTATGAGTTCCGAGCGGTTTAAGGACGCCGTGGCGGAATTGAAACAGCGGGTGGTACATGATATTCATAAGGAGAAATAGGAGACATGGATACGAGATGGGAACAGTTTGACGGACTGCGTGTATTTGCCATGCTTGTAATTATTGCCAGCCATACGGGCGCGTTGGGAATGTATGGACAGGGCAGCGTTATGGTCAGCCTGTTTTTTGTGCTGAGCGGCTTTTTCTGTGTGCAGCCTATGACCGCGGACGGAGAAGAGCGGTTTTGCGGCATAAAGGGGTGGCTTTCGTTCTACGCGCTCCGCGTTGTCCGGATCATTCCGGTTTACTGGCTGGTCCTGGTTTTCTTTTACTGGATTTCCGATACGGCGTTCGCGGATAAAACGGCGCTTTTTCAGAGTATGTTTTTCGTGGATACTTACGGACATCTGTGGTATTTACAGCATGAGATGGTCTGCTACGCCGTGGCGCCTGCCGTTATCGGATTGATCGGTATGTTAAAGAAAAAGACGGGAGCCGGTAACGGCGTGATAGCGGCGGGACTGCTTGCGGCGGGTATTCTGGTTTCCAGGGTTTTCTTTACGACGCCGTGGTTCTGCCTGATGTGGAACGGGGAAAAGAGACAGCTTCGTCTGGGGCTTTTTATTATCGGTATGGCAGCGGGCTATCTGGTGAAATGCCGCAAAGGATTTGTTGTTTCAGGCGCGGCAAGGTATGCGCTGGACGGGGCGGAGATTGTTTTAATGCTCACGGTCAGCCTGTTTACGTCCGCGCGTTTTTTGTCCCTGTTTAACGAAGCATACGCGGATTATTATTTTGGCTGGTACAAGCCGATCACTTGCGCGCTGATCTGCGCCGCGCTTGTATTTCTGGTGTGTATCAACAACCAGGGGATTGTGGCAAAAATGTTGTCGCTTCCGTTATTAACCCGGTTCGGGCGGGTAACTTACGGCGTGTATCTGGTTCATTTCTTTTTGATCGAGTTTATGCCGCTGCCGCCGTTAAAGCAGTTTGCGATGGTGACGCTGATCAGTTACGCCATCGCGTATATTTGTTATGAATGGATCGAGGAACCGCTTTATCGGAAGGCGAAGGGGTGGGTTTTAGGAAAATAAACACCCCTTCTTTCGTTACATATCCTCCATCACGGTAAATTCCGTATCTCCCGTGGAAGCAACCACTTTCTTCAAATCCTCCAGCGACTGCGCCAATTTCGGGTAAACGTCATGCACCAGCTGGAAATGACGGACAGCCTCATCTTTGTTACCCTCCTCGTTGGCATGAAAGGAATCCACGGCATGGTCATGGAACTCGCTGTGATACCGGACTGTGTTTTTGAAAGGCACGGAGCCCGTGATACGAGGGTCTGTCTGTGCCGTATACCATTTACCGAATTTACACCCGGTAGTATTGTTGACCTGTTTCAGTTTTAATTTCTCAAATCCCGCTATATTATTATAGATACGCCATGCAAGGATAAAATGATCCATCTGGAACACGGTAATCCAGTCCTGCGTGTAGAGTTTCGCGTGATGTCTTGCCACATCGGAGCGCAGCAAATCAATCCGGCGGGCGCATTTAAAGAGATGTGCGCCGGTGCTTACACAATCTTTGGACAGATCGTCATAGCTTGCAACCATGATACCGATGGACGCCATAAAGGAATCCGTCAGACCGGATTGCGTATCGATCTCACCGTGGATATGGTCAATCTCGGAACCCATGAGCTTCATATTTTCGTTCATGTGTTCCAGACTTTCCAGGGAATGATGAATATTGGTATTTCCGGAAGCGAGCTGGTTTGCCGTGGCATTGATGGATTCTGCCAGACTGGAAACGCCGTCTAACAGTTCCCGTACATAAACCATAGCGTCTTCCGCCGACCGGGTAGTGTTGGCGGAGAGTTCCTGCACCTGATTGGCAACTACGGCGAATCCCCTGCCTGCTTCTCCCGCCCTTGCCGCCTCGATGGAAGCGTTCAATGCCAGCATGCCGCTTTTACTTGCCACCTTTTTGACAATATCAATGATCTCGTTGATCTTGGCAGCCTGTGACTGAAAATTAATAATCTGCTCATTGATCTTCAGGACGCTCTCCACGGAAGAATCCACGGTATGAATGCTGGAATTCATATTTTCCACGCAGGAATTAGCGTCTTCCATGACCGTGTGGGTCTTCTCCTGAATATTATAAACCGCGTCCCGAATATTTTGAATGGAATCGCCCAGCTTCTGACTGGAGCCTTGCATATTATTGATCGCCGACGTCTGGGAGTCCAAACGCTCGATCATGGCTTTGACGCAGCCGCTGTCACCAAGGAGGGACATGGAATCATTCAGATGGAGTACAAAATTGTTGGTTAAGTGTGCGAAGGAATGTAAAAGCTGGTTATATTTCTCCGCCAATGCAACATCATGGAGCCGGCTGGTATCCACCGGCGTTAAATCGCCGGCGATCGCCCGGTCAATCCATTCCATTAAAATCATGTTGTCTGAATCAGGTATTGTTTTTTCTGCCTTGCTGCCAAACATAGCGTCGCCTCCTGTCGTTGATTTTATTTATCCTTCTTTTCCCGTTCCGCGTCCAACATGGCGCGTACTTTCATGGAAAGACCAAACAGATTGATAAATCCTTCCGCGTCGTGGTGGTCGTAAAGTTCGCCGGTTGTGAAGCTGGCGAGCGATTCGCTGTACAGTGAGTACGGCGATGTGGTGCCGGCTTTGATGATGTTGCCTTTGTAAAGTTTGAATTTCACTTCGCCGGTAACGCGCTGCTGCGTGGCTTCCACAAATGCCTGAAGCGCTTCACGCAGCGGTGTGAACCATTTTCCTTCATATACGAGGTCGGCAAATTTCGTTGCCACGAGTTTCTTGTAAGCGAGCGTGTCACGGTCGAGGATCAGTTCCTCAAGCTGTGTGTGCGCCTCCATGAGAATGGTTCCGCCCGGAGTTTCATAAACGCCGCGGGATTTCATGCCCACAACGCGGTTTTCGACAATATCGATAATGCCTACGCCGTGTCTGCCGCCGAGTTTGTTCAGTTCGCGTATGATGTCCGACGCTTTCATCTTTTTACCGTTTACGCCGGTCGGTACGCCTTTTTCAAAGGTCAGCGTTACATATTCGCCTTCGTCCGGCGCCTTTTCAGGAGAAACTCCGAGTACGAGTAAATGGTCGTAGTTCGGCTCGTTTGCCGGGCTTTCCAGCTCCAGTCCTTCATGGCTGATGTGCCACAAATTACGGTCGCGGCT
>JAMPBI010000205.1 GCA_023666775.1 Alistipes sp.
ATCACTTACTTGTATTATATATCGGAGCCTTTTTTTAATACTTTAGTCCTTTTTTAAAAATTTAGACAAAAATACATTCTTGAAATTATACATAGAAAAAAGGACCGAAAAACCGGTCCTCTTCCTGATAGTATTAACTTCTGCCTAATAATTAGCCTAAGAGTGAAAGAACACCCTGTGTTGACTGGTTAGCCTGAGCAAGCATTGACTGTCCTGCCTGAGCAAGGATATTGTTCTTGCTGTACTCAACCATTTCCTTAGCCATATCAACGTCGCGGATACGAGACTCAGCTGCCTGTGTATTCTCGCTTGTTGCATCCAGGTTATTAATGGTATGCTCAAGTCTGTTCTGAAGAGCACCAAGAGTTGATCTCATCTTTGATACTGATGTGATAGCTGCCTGGATGGATGCCATTGCCGCACCAGCCTTAGAGAATGTGCTTACTTTCAAGCCGCTTACACCAAGTGTAGAAGCGTTCATGTTAGTAATAGAGATCTCAATCTTCTGACCTGACAGAGAACCAACCTGAAGGTTCTTTCCTGTGAAGGATCCATCTAACAGATTCATTGTGTTGAACTGTGTGGTTGAACGAATTCTGTTGATTTCTGATGTCAACTGGTTTATTTCCTTCTGGATAGCATCTCTATCTGTAGAGGTGTTTGTGTCGTTAGCTGCCTGAGTAGCTAACTCGTTCATTCTCTGTAAGATAGAATGTGTCTCTGTAAGAGCACCTTCTGCTACCTGTACTAAGGAAATACCGTCCTGAGCATTTGTTGAAGCCTTGTTAAGACCTCTGATCTGGCTTCTCATCTTCTCAGAAATTGTAAGACCTGCTGCGTCATCTCCTGCTCTGTTAATTCTGTAACCAGAAGATAACTTCTCTGTAGACTTTGCCTGTGCGCTCTGCACTCCGCCTAACTGTCTGTTAGCGTTCATCGCTGTCATGTTGTGTTGTACTACCATAATTTTGTCCTCCTTGAACTATTCGGCTACATCCTTGTAGCTCGTTGATTATGTTTTGGGAAAATAAATTCCCGGTTGCTAAGTGAAGTTCATCACTTACTTGTATTATATATCGGAGTCTTTGTAAAATACTTAACCCCGATTTATAATTTTTTTAATCAAATGACAAGATTTATTTCTTTCGGTCCATGAACTGAGGCTCTGTGTCAACCTTCGACATGGACTTATAGTAACTGCTCACCGCAGCGCTGTTCTTTCTTGTCTCTTTGATATTCTGTTTCAGCTTGGAAAACTGTTTCTCAACTTCTGCCTTGATCCGCTTTTCTTCCGCTTCAATAGAAGAAGTTAATCCTACAATCCTGCCAATACACTCCTGCATAACCTGAATCTCGCCCGCATAAACCGCTTTATTCTGCTGTAACTCATCCCGGATCCTGTCATAAATCGTTTCAAAGCCATCGTCCAGTTTATTAATCTCCATGATCAGTTTATTTTTCTCTTCCACAAGACCGTCAAAATCATCTGCATCAAAACTGTCCGCCGTAATTACCTGCTTCTGCATATCGTTAAATTCCGATATCTTCTCCAGCAGTATGATCTTCTTTTTTAAACTGTCGATCATCATATCAACATAGCTTTTCTTTTCCATGAATGCTCCTATGCGTTTAAGCCCTTTTCATTACTTCTTTCCATGTATCGCGCATTCCTCTTAAATGCACCAATACCTCTTCCAGAATTGCCTTATCTTTCTTGATATTGGCTTCAACCAACCTGCCGTATATATAATTATACACCTTATCGAAATCTTCTGCAACTGCATATTTATGGTTTAAGGTCGATTGAAACTCAATTATGATGTTTTCCACCTTGACAATATTGGTATGCGCTTTCAGCACGTCGCCCTGCTCAATTCCCATGATAGCGATATTGCAGAACTTGATCGCGCCATCATAGAGCATCAATGTGAGTTCCGCAGGCGACGCTGTAAGCACCTTGCTGTTGTTATACTGTGAATATGCATTTGGCAAAGCCATCGCATTAACCTCCCTGTTCTTTCTGTCTCAGTTTAGCCAAACAAACCGGAAAGCTGAGACTGCTGAGAATTCAGTTTCGCCAACGCCTGCTCCATTGCTGAGAACTGCTTATAGTATTTCTCCTCATAAGCGCTGATCTTGTCTTCCCAGTTCTTGATATCAGACGTGTATTTGCTGTACTGCGTCTTCATCTGCTTATCATTATATACCGTATACGCGCTGCTTAAGGTAGATGATGACATCTTATCCGTCAGCTTCGTATATAATTCCGTTGATAACTTGCTGAAAAATTCAACAAACGTATCCGGATCCGAAGCGATCGCCGCGCGGAGCTTATCCTGATTACCAGCCGTTGTCGAGTCGTCCGGATCACCGTCAATATGATAAATGCCTTTCTCGTTATCCCCGGATGCGAAATAATTGGCAGTCTTAATTCCGAATGACGCAAGCGAATAATTCTTACCGCCTACAGAATAACTCTTACTCATAATTGTCTTCATCAGAGAAGACAATGTACCTAATGTATTATCTCTTCTGAGAACAGAATCCTTGATCTTTGCTTCCCATTTTTCAATCTGGGTATCCGTCATGCTTTCTTTCTCGTCGTCGGTAAGCGGTTCATACTTACTTGCGGAAGGTGCATTATAAGCCGTATCCATTGACTTGATCAATTCATTATATGATGTAAAGAAATCCTTAACCATATTGTAGATACCGTCAATATCCGTATCGGTCGTAATGGTTACGCTCTCGTCTCCCGTAACGGCGGTTGCCTGAATGGTCAGACCGTTGATGTCGAAAGAGTTCGTATTGCTTGTAAACGTTGCTCCGTTTAATTCAATCTCGGAATCTTCGCCTACAATACGGGTTGCCATCTTCTCTGCCCCTGAAGCATGGGCATCTACAATCCCCTGCGCCGTATTCTTAAGGTTAGTATAATAATCATTAAGTCTCTGCTCTAAATCTGCATTCTTGGTGTCAATCTCCGTATTACGGTCAGTTACATACTGTTCAAGTTTATCCGGATCAGAAAGAATATCTTTCGTTTCGGTAAGTTTATTACTCGTCTCACCCAGCTTCTTGACTGTCTCGTCAAGGCTGTCTGATGTCTTTGCCACAATCGCCTGAACATCGCTTGGCACCAGCGTATCATTACCGATTTCCGCCTGAACTTCTTTCGCTGCCTTTAACTGGTTCTGAAGAGTTGCCTTCTGCTTTTCCTCATCGGCTGTCAGATTATCCTTATCAAGATCTTTCAGCTTATTCTCCAGTCTCTCGACCTCGTCCTTCATATCTTTCGCAATATCCTGAGCAGTCCTAGAGTCGGACGCATAAGAATACTCGGTATACTTAATCTCGTTTCCTTCTTCGTCTTTCTTCGGCTTGCCCTCGTCGTCCAATACCGGCTTCTCTACCCCGTCAAACTTGAGGTCTGCCATATAACTCTTCTTAAACGCCAGATATTCCTTCTGGGTCTCAAGCGCTTCCTTCTGCTTGGTAAGAGTCTTTTCCTGCTCCTCCAGTAACTTCTTCTGGGTATCCGCGTCTGTGTGCGCCGTCTTCTGCTTCTCATATGCCGCCGCAGTCATCGCGTCAACATCAATCGCCGCGTCTTTTTTATATTTAGCAAGCTCGGAATCCGTTACCGCATAAATCCCAAGTCCTTTCAATGTGTCAACCGCGTCCGTGGTGGCTGCGGTAATCGCGAAATCCGCGTCCTTTCCGCTTGTCGCCGCGCTGATGAAAAATCTCTGATTCTTCTCGTCAAAACTTGCTTCAAGACCGGCTTCCTTAAACTTCACCGCAAGCTGGTTCAAAGTCATGTCGCCGGACAAGTCAACCTTGGACGTCTTGCTTCCCGACTTAACCTCAATGCTACCGTAACTTGCAAGATCGCTTAATCCCTTTACATCTTTTAACTTGCTTGAACCCGATAACTTCTTGTCGTCCTTATCGGAAAGAACACTTCCTGTCAAATAGCCGGAAGTCGCAAGGTTCTTTACCTTTAAAGTCTGTGTTCCGTTTACCGCCTTGGACGACGCCGTAACTTTGGCAACGGAACTGTTGGATATCGTTGATGTCTTTAATTTGAAGGAACTAGAAAATCTCATGCTCGACAGTTTCGTGCTGTAGAAACTGTAAATCTTGTTGTTCATAGATTTCCACGCGTCCTGTGTCCATTCCAGCTTTGTCTGCGCCTTCACCACATTGTCTTTCTTTGTCGAATATGCCGCCACCAGCTCTTTTACAATCGAATCTGTATCAAGACCTGATGCCAGACCTGATAATCTTACTGCCATAATCAGTCCTCCTTACCGTTTTTCGTCTACGAGAATGCCTGCCATCTCCCACGCCTTCTGGATCAGATCAAGCGTCTTCTCTGCCGGAACTTCACGGATCAGTTCGTCCGTGTCCTTATCTTTAATCTTGATCATAATTCTGTTCGTCCCCTCGTGAATACCGAACTCGGCGATCGTATTATTATTCAGCTTCTTGTTCATGTCCTTTAAAGCCTGCCTGATCGTGTTATCACTTGGTTGTTTCTTTTCCTGCTGCTCGTTATCCCTCTGAGCGTTTCCGTTCTTATCCGAACCGTCAACCTTTTTAATCTCCACCGGTTCATTAATCGCGGAAGCCTGTGCCTCCACCTTTGTTGCATCAACGCGAACTGCCTCCTTGACCGGCGTTGCTGCTGGCGTTGATAGAGCCTGATACGACTGAGTCGCAGCTACGCTATTTACATTTTCAACTGCCATTTTACTGACACCTCCTTGTGAAAGTTAGAAATTCAAAAAGAATCTCTTTATTGATCGCTATAAAAATAGCTGTTT
>JAMPBI010000206.1 GCA_023666775.1 Alistipes sp.
CATCAAGGCGTATAAACCGGAGAGCAGCAGTATGAATTCGGGACAGGTTTTAAAATGTCCTTATGATTTTGAAAAGGCGAAACTGGTAGTCTGGGAAATGGCGGATATGCTCGCGCTGGATCTGGTGGACAAAGGACTGGTGACTGACCAGATCGTTCTGACGGTGGGATATGACGTCGAAAACCTACAAGATTTCAAACGGGCAAAAGCCTATAAGGGCGAGATCACCACGGATCATTACGGGCGGAAAGTGCCGAAACACGGGCACGGAACGAAAAATCTGGGGCGTATGACGTCCTCTTCGCGGATCATCACGAAGGCGGTGCAGGAACTGTATGAGGATATCGTTAATCCTGCTCTTCTGATCCGGCGGCTTTATCTTTCCGTAAATCATCTGACCGAGGAACGGCTTGCCAAGGATCCAAATACGTTTGAGCAGCTCGAACTGTTTACGGATTACGGGGCGCTTGAGGAAAGCCGCGCGAAGGAGCGGGAGGAGCTGTCCAAAGAGCGCAGGCTTCAGGAGGCAATGCTCACGGTGAAGAAAAAATACGGAAAGAACGCGATGTTAAAGGGAACCAACCTGACGGAAGGGGCAACGGCAAAGGAGCGCAACGGGCAGATCGGAGGCCACAGGGCATGAAAGACGAAAAAGAACGAAGCTATGACGATATCATAAACCTGCCGCGTCCCGTGTCGAAAAACCACCCGCAAATGCCGCTTTTGGACAGGGCGGCGCAGTTTTCGCCCTTTTCGGCGCTGAGCGGTTACGACGACGCGATAAAGGAAACGGAGAGACTGGCGGAAGAAGAGAAATTGCAGAGCGATTTTTTCTCAGACGACTTGGATTGACGGTTTCCGACAGCGAAAAAGATACATTCACAACATTTTTCCAAAATAAATCCCCGCAAAAACCGATATACTTTGCATAGGGAAAAGGAAAACAGAAGTGGAGGGATCTTTTTTGCGTATTGCAATCTGTGATCAGGAAAAAGGGGTTCGGAATGAGATCGAGAGTCATATTTTAACAATGTATCCCAACGTTACCGTATGCCAGCTTACGGACGGGGACGGGCTGCTTTTGGGCAGGAATGAGTATGACATCATATATTTGGACAGGCAGGTGTTTGAGGCGGACCGAAACGAGACGGAAAAAGCGCTTCGGGAAAAGCAGCCTCAGGCGATTCTTATTTTTACGGACATGACAAAAGAGAAAGAGCAGGAGGAAGCGGACGACAAAGTGCGGTATCTGGCGAAGCCTTTTGATAAAGTGGATTTTTTCCAGACGCTGCGGATCGCGGTGGAAGCCGTCCGGGCAGGAGATATCGACCCGGAAAAGGAAGAGAAAACGATCGTCATAAAAGAGGGGTCGCAGTCAAGAAATATCAGTATTTCGCAGATCATATACCTTCAGGTGGCAAACCGCAAAATAACGCTGCATCTTCGGGACGAGACGGTGGAAGTTTACGGAAAGCTGGGGGACTATGAAAATATCCTGGGAGAGGATTTTTACCGTCCCCACAGGACCTATCTGGTTCATTTCAAATATGTGAAAGAATTTAATAATTTGTCCGTGATCATGGAAAACGGCGAGGAAATCCCCATGGTCAGGCAGAAATACGGCGACTTTGCCCGCCGCTACGCGCAGTATATGGAAAATATCCGCTGAAAATGAAACTTTTTGGACCGCGTATTCGTATTATGGGTGACAGACAATAAAGGAAAGGAGTCAGAAATATATGGTAAGTGGAATTAACGACGTAAATTCCGGTATGGAATACCGAAATACGTCCAAAGTAAAAACGGAGCGGGACGGCGCGTTTTCCGAGAAAGTTTTAACGTGTACGTCGGCGGGAGGAAAGAAAACCATGCTTTGTCAGGACGCGTTGTTTTCCCAGGCAAGTTTCGTGACGGGCGAGTCGGTCAACGTCTATAAGGCGGAAGGCTTCAGCAAGGATAATCCGGTCTATCTCGTGAAAGGCGTGGACGGCAGAGGAAACGAATACGAGCAGACGATCAACGCCGACGAGGTCAATCCTCATAACTGTACTTATTTAGAACTAAGTGTTCTAAATGTCCACGCGGGAAACACGAAGGACAGTTTCTTCCAGATGGCACTGATCCATGACAGGGTGAACGGCGGAAAAGAAAGTTTCTTTAGCAGGGCGGATTATAACCAAGCGGTCGAAGCTACCCTCAAAGAATACAAGACCATGAAAGCGTGGGACAGCTATCTGCGCTGTAATACATGGTGGCAGGGGATCATGGATTATTACCTCTCCAAATAAAAGGACTGGCAGATAATACGCGTTTTATTTTGTATTATCTGCCAGTCTTTTTTCTATTGAAATTCTTGCCAAAGTCCGTTATACTTTGTATAAAGCGTACATATATGTAAAGAAAGAGAGGAAGCAAAGAAGAATGACGGTAGAAGAATGTTATAACAAAATCGGCGGAAATTACGAAGAAGTAAAGGGCCGCCTGCGCGACGACGCGCGTATCATAAAGTTCATGGGAATGTTTATGCGTGACCAGAGCTTTCAGACAATTACCGACGCGCTCGCGAAGCAGGATTACAACGAGGCGTTCAAAGGAGCGCACAGTCTCAAGGGCGTAAGCAGCAACATGGCGTTTACCAGTCTTTACGAAGCGGTACATGAACTGACGGAAGATCTGCGGGGAGGCAGTTCCTCAGAGAATACCCAGAGCCTGTACGAAAAAACAAAAGAGGCGTATGAGAAGGTCGCGGAGACGCTCAAAGAATTTCAGGATTTACAGGCATAAAAAGTAACAAATAATGTAAATGGTGGAAGGATAGAAATGAAAGATACAATTTTAATCGTAGATGATGTGGAGTTAAACAGGGAGATCCTCAGAGATATTCTGGAAGAAGACTATGAGATCGTCATGGCGCAGAACGGTGAGGAAGCCATTGACAAGTTAAAGACCATGCACGACGACGTCGCCGTGGTGCTTCTGGATCTTATGATGCCGGGAATAGACGGTTTCGGCGTGCTGGAAGAGATGGAAAAGCAGGGTTGGCTGGAACGGACCCCCGTGTTAGTCATTACCGAGGAAAAAGCGACCGAAGTCGAGAATAAGTGTCTTCAGCACGGCGTATCCGATTTTATCAGAAAACCGTTTGAACCGTCGCCGGTCCGCATGCGCGTGAAGAATGTGGGTGATCTGTTCCATTATAAGAATTATCTGGAAGAAAAGGTCGCGAAGCAGACGGAAACTCTGAGGGTGCAGTACGATCTTTTGCAGGAGCAGGCGGCGCGGCTTGCCGAGAATAATATCAAGATCATTGAGATCTTAGGTATGGTCGTGGAGTTCCGAAATCTGGAGAGCGGCGAGCATATCCAGAGAGTAAAGGGATTTACGGAGATCCTTGCGAAGCAGTTCATGAAAGATTATCCGGAGTACGGTCTGGACGAACATAAGATCGATATGATCGTTTCCTCCAGTTCCCTGCACGACATCGGAAAGATTGCCATACCGGACAATATCCTGTTGAAACCGGCAAGGCTTACCGACGAGGAATTTGAAATCATGAAAACGCATACGGTCAAGGGCTGCGAGATCTTAGACAATATTGACGACGTCTGGGAAGACGAGTACCACCGATACGCGTATGAGATCTGCCGCCATCACCATGAGCGTTTTGACGGAAGAGGATATCCGGATCATTTAGTGGGCGACGACATTCCGATCTCGGCGCAGCTCGTATCCATCGCGGACGTATACGACGCGCTGGTCAGTATCCGCTGCTACAAGTCGGCGTATTCCATTAACGAGGCGGAGCAGATGATCTTAGAGGGACAATGCGGCGTATTTTCGCCGAAACTTCTGGAATGTTTCAAAAAAGTGGTCGGCGATTTTGAAAAACTGGTGGAAAGTAATGGAAAATAAAGCGTCAAAGCGGCTTATTATGTGGATTTGCGTGTAAATGGGAAATTTAGGACTTGAAGAAACAGTATTTATTTGATATAATATTGTGTACTTTCATAGAAAAATACAGATATTATCAGGAAGAATCCATGCTGGCAAGGGGTAAATATGGCAAACGAAAAATACAATGTTGTTAAGATGATCAATCAGAGTGAATGGCTGCGAGGCTGTCCGCTTTTTGTGGTAAGAAGCCAGATTATAAGAAATAACGAATCGGATAAACTGTTTCTTGTCAATGAGATGGCAAATATCGGAATTAAGACGATCCAGTCCGTTCTTTTGCGGCTGGAATGTCTGGATGTTTCGGGAAATGTGATCAATGTTGTGGATAACTGTGCGTACCAGGGACTTTCCGCGGCAAAGCAGGCGGTGTTCGGCGGTAATAAATTATTTGCCGCGGCGCCCGGTACGGACGGTGTCCGCGTTGTTGTTAAGGAAGTCACCTTCGACGACGATTCGTCATGGGAAAACGATTTCTTTTTACGCGGGATCAAAGTGGCCGATCCGGTTAAGATCGATCCGCGGGATCCGGTTTTTGACGTTGTCCGCACGAGGTGCATGGACAACCGTATAACGCCAAAGTTCTGGCCGGCGGAATTTGCGGGCGGCTGGAGATGTACCTGCGCGCAGTTAAATGACGAGGACGATCTGACCTGTACGTTATGCGGCGCTTCCAAGTTCTGGGTGCTGGATAACCTGAACCGGGAAGAGATCGTCGCGTATAAAGAGAGGATTGAACGGGAGATCCGTTTACAGAGGGAGCGGGAAGAGGAGGAGCGAAGACTCGCCGCCCAGCGTGAAGAAGAGGAAAGACGCCTTGCGAAAGAACGCGAGGAGGAAGAACGACGGCTTGCGAAAGAACGCGAGGAG
>JAMPBI010000207.1 GCA_023666775.1 Alistipes sp.
TCATGGAGCAGAATATGTTCCTTCGCCGTTTCGGAAGCGATCCTGCTGCCGTCAAGATATATCGCCGGCGCGAAAATCCCGAACAGGCACGGCGAGAGAACCTCTTTCGTGTCATAAACTTTCAGTTTTCCGTAATCTTCCAGCCGCGTTGAATTTTTCCTCACCCGCGCGTAAAATTTCAGATTGACCGCCGCCAGAAAAACCGCCATAAACACCACGCCCGCAAACCAGATCCGGTACGGAAAAGTAAAATTTCTGCCCGTCTGCGTATCGGTATCCGGCAAAACGTCCGCCTCCGGTTCGTTCAGACTGACTAATTCCCAACCAGCGCTGTTTACGACGCTGTTTGCGGTACTGTTTATAGTACCGTCTGCGACATATTCACCCGGCGCAAAATCTCCCGGCAGGTAAATCTTTTTTTCGATCATATTTTCCTGCCTTTTCTCTAATTCCTCCAAAAATCGCAAGTCCTGCAAATCCCGCAAAACAAAAGCGTCGTATATATTTTCCTCGTCGTTCCCCTTAATAACCTTCTCATCGAAACCCTGCTTCTCCCACTGCTCCGGAAGAAAATTTAAAACGCTGAACGAACTTTCTACCGGCGTTACCGGGATAAGCAGCCGTATAAGCGCCACAAGCCATAAGCCGTATAAGAGCCGGTGGGGTATTTTCCCTTTGCAGCATTTTCGGATTACAAGCACCGTAAGTATTAATACGGTCGATATGATTTCCCATTCCGCCATCTTATTTTCCTCCCGCTTTATGTAAAATCTCCTCTAGTTCCTTAATGTCTTCGTCTGTCAAATCATTCTGCGGCACCAGCGCGCTTAACATCAGTCCGATCTGCCCCCGGAATACCTTATGCAGCAATGTCTGCGCCTCGTTCGCCGCCACTTCGTCTCTTCCCAGCTTCGGATAGTAAAGCCTCGCCTTCTCCCCCTGCTCGTAAGCGATCAGCCCTTTTGCCTCCATTCGCCGTATCATGGTGTTCGTGGTGCTTTTCGCCCAGTCCTTTTTCTCCTTCATTTCTTTTACCATCTGCACGATGGTCTTGGGACTTTCCTCCCACAAACATTCCATGATCTCCCACTCGGAATTGTTTAATGAAATCTTCTCCTCCATGATGTTCTCCCTTCATCTGTTTTCTTTTCCGCGCAATGTGTTACAGTTGTAACCTCATGTATAGTATGACATATCGTGTTACAGTTGTCAACTGGTTTGAGATTATTTTTGGTGGCTCATTTCCTATCAAAAAATAAACGTGTACCACATTCACATTGATCGTGAATAGCAGCACACGTTCTTTTATTTTTTCTTCAATTTCATTCGGACCGCGACGCAGATCGCGCCCCAAAACGCGGAAAAGAGCATAAAGACAACAGCCGCCGCTCTTGCTTTATCCTGCTGCTCCCCCGTGGGACTGATTTCTAACGAACCGGTTATAAAATATAACAGCCCCGACAGAAATAATACGATAAACAACGCAATCAATATATCCATGATGATCCGTAACAATTTTTTCATCTCAATACCTATTAACAAACTTCCTTTTCCGCTTGTTCTTCCAAAATTTCCTTTTTATTTTCCCCGTCAAAAGTCCCTTTACCTTTTTCCTTCTTTCTGGTATCGCTCAGATACCGGCGCAGTACGCAGAGAAGCGCCACGCTGATAACGGAGACAAAATCCTCGTATGCCGTGGTATCGCCCACGATCATATGCCGCGCAACCAAGAAGATCAATACTTCCATGACATTATCCGAGTTTGGGCGGCACAACATCGCCAGAAACTCTATTCCTATAACAATGGTGAAGATTTCCTCCAGATAAAACTTAAATGTGGACGTTTCCGTTACGAGACTGCGGAACATGGAAATGTCACTTAAAATACTGACCGCCGATAGTACGATCCCGATCAGTACAAGCACCGCCGCCATCGCCTCCAAAACCGCGCACATTATCTGCATTATTTTTTTAAATTTTTCCATTGTACCTCCGTTGCCGTCCTCCGCTCTCACATGGCGGGGGGACTTTTAATTCAAATCTTTCTTTTCCATATCCAAAATACCTGTTAAAACACTTATATCCTCAAAATGCCAATCATCACATTCATCAAAATACATCTGTTGTTTTCTCTTTTTAAATATCCGAAACGGTTTATGTGTAGAATTATCGTATATATGACAGATGTCACAGACCGTGATCAACTTTTTAACTAATGTCAAAGCTCTATCATATCTCGTAACTATTTTTTCTTCCGGCACATCATGACCGCCGGATTCTACTCGCGCTTTTACACGCCATACATTGATCATGGGATCTGCTGTAAGAATGTAATAACAACGTATAAAATAACCCTTTTCTTTTGCTTTTTTCAACAAGTTCAAATTACGCTCCGTTGACAGCACTGTTTCAAAGCAAAACTCTCTCATCTGTTCCAAATGTTCTTCCCGCTGTCTTTCCGCCAATTGTGCCGCCTCTAAATCGGAACACTTTAAATATTTCTTGATTTCATCTGCATTGATATAATCCATAGGTGGTTTTAACAATTGTGTAAACGTACTCTTACCGGAACCGTTTGGTCCGGCAAAAACAACGATTTCAGGATCTTTTTGAAATTTGTTCACTATATCGCCCCATTCTCATTCTTCGTCCTACTTCCGTCCGGATCCCGTCCTCATTTTCCTGATATATCACCTGACTTTCCCTATCATATATTACTGCCGGAATGCCTAACGCTTTATTCTTCTCCAATTCAATTCTTACCGCCTCGTTCGCCCGTTTAACAACCACTTCATCTGAAATATACTCTTCTCGTCTCATACACTTCTCCTTTCTTCCTACAAATTTGTTCGACAGACTTTTAAATTAATCAATGCTTCAAACAGCTATTTTTAATAGTTTAACATAAAACTCCTATTCAATAAAGTTAATTCTAAAACTTGCGAAAGACCGTACCTCTACTCCACCACAAGCTCCCTCATTTTTAAATCCACCAAAAACTTCGTTCCGATCCCCGGTTCGGACTCCGCCGTTATAGCGACCGACAGGCGTTTCGCCGTTTCCCTGCACAGATACAGCCCCAGACCCGTGGATTTCTTGTCGGCTCTTCCGTTGTATCCCGTGAAACCTTTTTCAAATATTCTCGGCAGGTCTTCCGGCGCAATGCCGATACCCGTATCCTCGATCGTCAGCACCTTATCCCGCGATACGGCGATCGTTATGGCGCCGCTGTTCGTGTATTTCAACGCATTGGAAAGAAGCTGCTCGATGATAAACAGCAGCCATTTTTCGTCGGTAAGCACTTTTATGTCGGTCGGTTTATAATTTAAGCGGATCCGTTTTCTCACAAAGGAGGACGCGTATTTGTGTATCGCCTCGCGGATAATGCCGTCAAGATCACATTCGCAAAATACATAATCCGTCGCCGTACTCCCAAGCCGCAGATAGCAAAGCACCATCTCCACATACTGCTCAACGCGGAACAGCTCCGCCGCCAGTTCACGGTGTTCGTCGGTATCCTCGCTCTGCAGGATCATACGCATTACCGAAATCGGCGTTTTGATCTGGTGGACCCAAGTGGTGTAATAGTCAATATTTTCCTGCTCTTTCTCCTTATATTCCGTCAAATGTCCGATATTGATCCGTCCCAGCGCCCTGATCATGTCCAGATAGTCTTTTTCGGCAAGCGTTCTTCCCTCCGGAAGTTTATCGTACTCGATCTCTATGTTTTTCAAAATCCTCCGCCTCTGTCGGTGTTCCCGGAAATAACAGGCGAACCGGTAAGCAAGCAGAAACGCCGCCACGAGAAAACATAACGCCGCCGCATACAGCACGGCTTCCGTTTCCAGATCATACAAAGAAAAGATCATCGCGAAAATAGCGGCAAAAACAACAAAAAGCAACGCGGTAAAGGAATATTCCCTCAGATAACTCCACAATATCCGATACCATTTCTTCTCTTCCATTCTGCCGCCTCCCGGTTCTTTTCAAAATTATTCCACAATATATCCGCTTCCGATCTTTGTTGTGATAAACCCGGTAAGCCCCGCGCTCTCCAGTTTTTTCCGAAGACGCGTAACATTTACCGTGAGCGTATTTTCCTCCACATAACAGTCCACCTGCCACAATTTTGTCATCAGCGTATCACGGCTGACCACTTTTCCCTTATTCTCAAGGAGCGTCTGCAAAATGCGAAATTCGTTCTTGGTCAGTTCCACTTTTTCACCGTTATAAATGAGCGTCATGTCATTCAAGTCCAGCACGGCTCCCCGGTGTTCCAGTACCGGAACCTGCCCGCCAAGGTCATATGTCCTTCGGAGTATCGCGCCGATTTTGGCAGTCATAACCATCAGATCCACCGGTTTGGCGATAAAATCGTCGCCTCCCATGTTCATTGCCATAACAATATTCATATTATCGGAAGCCGAGGAGAGAAAGACAACCGGCACGTTGGAAATCCGCCGTATTTCGCTGCACCAGTGGTAGCCGTTATAAAAAGGCAGCATGATATCCACCAGCACCAAATGCGGGTCGTACTCCACAAACGCCGGTATGACGTTTTGAAAATCTTCGATTAATTTTACCTGATTGCCCCATGACTCGATCTGTTTTTTGATCTCCTGCGCCATGGAGAAATCGTCTTCAATCACTAAAATACGGTACAAAAATAAAACTCCTTTATCCATGTAAATTTATTATTAATAGTACCAAAATTTTTTTAAGTTTTCAACAGGACGATATCTTAAGTTTGGAATCCGAAATACCGTGTGCTATAATTTTCTCATCTCACAAACCTCATTTATGAA
>JAMPBI010000208.1 GCA_023666775.1 Alistipes sp.
ATATGCCGATCAACCATAAAGTTTTTCTCGCCCAGTTTGAAGCGATCAAGAAGCTGGCTGACCGGGAAAGCTGCGTTATCGTAGGCCGCTGCGCGGATTATGCCCTGGAAGATTATCCGAATATGGTCAGTGTGTTTATTAAGGCGCCGTTGTCTTCCAGAGTGACAAGGATCATGGACCGCAATAAAGTCAGCGAGGACAAAGCCTTTGAATTGATTGCCAAGCGGGATAAGAAGAGGGCAAGCTACTATAATTATTACTCAAGCAAGAAGTGGGGCGAGGCAAAAAGCTACGATCTGTGCCTTGACAGCAGCAAAGTAGGGATTGAAGGTTCCATTCAGGTGATCAAAGCCTATATCGACGCGAGAAAGAAATAAGTAAAACGGAGTATCGATCATGTATTATCAGACCTTATATCAATCGAAGAGGAACCGGTTCAAACAATGGATCGGCGAAACAAAATTATTGCCATACGCCGCCATTCTTTTATTTGTTTTTCTGGTTTCGGGCTGGATTGTTTTATTATGTTGGTAGAGAAATTGCAACGCAATTTCCTATTAATGAAAAAGCATACGGATCTTTTTATCGCTTAAAAATTCCTTTTTATCCGAAAGAAAGAGTTCGTATGCTTTTTTATTATTTTTCTCTTAATTTAACCGCGTTCCGTGCCTTACGTTTCGTTTCGTCCAGCATATCCGCGTAATGCTTTTTGGTGGTATTTACGTCTTTATGTCCCAGAACGTCCGCAACGAGATAAATATCGCCGGTTTCCTGATACAGATTGGTACCGTAGGTGCTGCGGAGTTTATGGGGAGTGATTTTTTTCATGGTAGTAACAGTCCTTGCGTATTTCTTCACCAGTTTTTCCACGCTGCGCACGGACAGACGTTTATTCTGGTAAGAGAGGAACACGGCGTTTTCATTCCCCGGGAGCGCCTGTATGCCTTTCCGTTCTTCCAGATAGGATAGCAGCGCCTCGCGCACCTCCTCGCCAAAATAAACGACATCTTCATAGCCGCCTTTTCGTATTACTTTGATACATTCATTTTCAAAATCAATATCATTCAGATCCAGCCCAACACATTCCGAAACACGGATCCCCGTACCAAGTAACAGCGTTAAAAGCGCCAGATCGCGGGTTTTCAGTTTCTCATGGGAAATCAACTGGTGTTTGGTCAGTTTTTCGCCGGATTCTACATTATCCAATAATTGGGCGACTTCGTTAATTTCTAAACGAACTATGGCTTTTTCATGGATTTTCGGCGTATCAACCTGTTCCGCCGGGTTTACATTAATAAATTTATGTCTATGAAAATATCCGTAAAAACTTCTCAACGCCGATAATTTTCGTTTGATTGCAAGTTCATTGTTGGAATAAGATTTTCCGTCTTTTTCATAATACCGCATATTGCTTAAATATTCCTCAATATCGGAAGATGTGATTTTCTCCAGAATGTCTATTTTAAAGTCACGGATATCTTTATCCCTATACACAGGATTATTTTCTTTGATATAGATAAAAAAAGTTTTTAAATCCGTCGCATAAGATAACTTTGTCCGTGATTCCGTAGTAAATTCAATCCCTCGGAAATAATCGGCGGCAAACGGCGGCAGTTCCTTTAATATTTCGCGGAGCTTTAAAATGTTTTTTTGCGTCTGTTGTTCATGATAGGTCTTTGTTTCGCCCATTTTTCATCCTTTCTATTCGTAAAACTCGGGTTTAGCGAACCGATATATCATACTTGGTCCGCTTCTCTTTCGGTTAATATTTTATCATTTTTATAGGAGGTTTACAATATGACTTTTGCAGAAGCCTTTTTGTGCAGCTCTTTGTATTATCTTTTCGGTATCCTGATCGGCTTTCTGTTCATGACGTCTTTACTGGGAAGGATATTCAAAATATGATGTTCAGGGATTTTTATGACATATTTTTTGTAGGTTTTGGTATTGGGTGTTTAATTTCATTTACAGGTTCCGCAGTTGGGTTTGTAATTGAAATTTTATACAAATTAGTGAAAGGAGGTTCAAAGTAAATGGTACGTTGTCCTTTTTTATCTGCTTCCACTACGGATTCAATGAGCGTCATTAAGGACGCTATGACTTCCAGCATGCAGCAGGTTCAGACCGATACTACTTCAATGATTGCCGCAGCTCTTCCGTATGCGCTTGGTATTGCTGCTATAAGTATTGTTCTGGTTATCGCCTGGCGTGTATTTAAAAAATTCTCAAAAGGTTAGGATTTTTATGGGTGTAAATCATGTTGTTATTTAGGTTTACACTCTTTTTTTGTATGCAGACCGTTAAGCCGGCGCTCATGCCCGAATACTTGGAGGGCTAATGTGCCGGTAGGTCGTTACTGGTCATAATTATGGAGGTTATTATTATGCGTAAAGTTATGATATGTTTTTTTCTGGTTATGGTGCTGCTCTTTTGCAATGTAACATCCGCTTATTCCATGGGTGCTACAGCTGAAGTTCTTATTACAGGTGGAACAGCTTCTGCGAATCCGGTCGCGCTGGTTGTCGGTTTGCTTCTTCTTGGCGGTGCCGGGATTGATATTGTGATCACAGACTTGGCAGATGGTAAGGGAATGACTAAGAGTGAGTATCTTGATAGTCTGCTTCAGGATTTTTCGGAGACAGCCGGCAAAACATATAATGAATTGGTTAATGAGCTTGCGGAAGGGATTGAATGTACAAAGAATGGGTATATCATCATTGGTGAATCCTGCGCATCCGCATGGAATGGATTTCTGAACTGGCTTTTTGATTCGGGTCTTGTGGCTGAATCTTTATCTTTGATTCCAGCGGAGGGATCCGATATGAAGTTTTATTATATCACTCCTTCTTATGCTTTTCCGGCAGGTGAATCTTTTTTTACAGGTTTTAGGGGTTCTTCTACTATTTATATGGGCTATTATTATGGTAATGTAGTTAGTTTTTTTTCGGATTCCTCTTTTACTCTTGATAGATATTTTTCGAACGGAACTTTTTGGACTTCTTATACTGTTAACCAGATGAATAGTTTTGGCTGTTATTATACGACTTTGACGCTTGATCAGTCTTACATTGATGGTCATCTTGATACTGCTTCATCGGTTAATGTGAATGTCGTTTCTCCGGATATATTAAATTCACTTGTAGTTGTTGGTGAAGGAACAATAAGCGGCGGTCAGCTTGTGGGAGAAAAGGACAGATATGTTGATGGTGTTCTTGGTGGAATTGGCGCTCTCAAAGGGGAATCGGTTATTGCACGTCCGGATATTCTCGATGTTCCCGGTGCCATTGATACAGATTTAACTATCCCCTTTCCGGATTATATCGACCGGCTTCTTGAACTGTTAAATGCAGATGAGTTGACAGATGTTCCTGTCGCTGTGGAAGAGAACACTGCTCTCCCATCTGATAGGGCGGATACTGCCGTTGAACCAATTGAGGATATGAATGAATTTACATATGACATTAAAGGTATTTTTCCGTTCTGCATCCCGTTTGATTTATATGATATGCTGAATCTGCTTGTTGCCGGCAGGGAAGCACCTCATTTTGAGTACCGTTTCTATATTCCTGGAATAGTTGATTACACGATGGAATTTGATTTTGCAATGTTCGAATCACTGGCAGATCTTTTGCGAAAGATGGAACTTCTTGCCTTCTGTGTTGGACTTGGGTTTGTGACAAAGTCTTTGATTAAGTGGTAGGTGATGTTATGAATTTAGATTCTGTATTAAATAAGTTAGTAAACTGGGTATTGGGGCTGCTTCCCCGCTCCCCTTTCCGGAATTTTATTGATAACTTTCAGTCAGATAACACAATCAGTACTGCACTGAAGTATTTTAACTGGTTCTTTCCAGTGACGGAGTGCCTGACGGTTTTTTCCCTCTGGCTTGCTGCTGTCGCACTCTTCTATTTATATAGTCTAATATTAAGGTGGGTGAAATTGATATCATGATCGAGTTGTACTCCGGAACTCCGGGAAGCGGTAAATCGTTAAACACAACAAGGAGAATTTACTTTCATGTTGAATCCGGTCTTCCTGTCATAGCAAATTTTGACGTGAATTTGGTATACCTGGAGAAACATTTATCCATGTTCCGTGTTAAGGGTGGAACATTTCTTTTTAAAGAGAACTGGGAAATAACTCCGCAGTTTCTTCTGGATTATAGCAGCTACTACTTTCTCTCCCACAAATTTAAGGAAGGCAAGATTTTGCTGATTCTGGACGAATGTCAGCTTTTGTTTAATGCCCGTGAATGGGACGCGAAAAACCGCAAGGAATGGCTTTCTTTTTTTACGCAGCACAGACATCTTGGTTATGACATTATTCTTGCCTGCCAGTGGGACCGTATGATTGACCGTCAGCTCCGTTGTCTGATTGAGTTTGAGTATAAGCACCGGAAATTGTCGAATTTGGGAAAACTTGCATATATCGTTACGATTCCGTTTCGGCATAAGTTATTCGCTGCTGTCAAATTTTACTACCCTTTAAAGGAAAAGGTTGGTATCTCTTTCTTCACATGCAGGAAGAAGTATTATAAGATTTATGATACCCTGTATTTGTTTAAACCGGAAGATAACGCTGTCACTGTCAATTCTTCCGTTGAAGAGATTGGGGGTTGGGGGGACCCAATCGATTCGACGGAAGGATTTGAATTGTCGGAATTATAATCCGTTTTTAAATATGCAATGTGAAACGTTAGTCGTATTGTCGTATTATCGACTTTTTCCTTGATCATTCCGTGCGCAGCACCCTATTCCAGCGTTAAGCGAGCAGAC
>JAMPBI010000209.1 GCA_023666775.1 Alistipes sp.
TGTTCCGCATTTCCACTCCGCCAGAAGTTCCAGCCACGCGAAGAGGAACAGCGACGTAAACGACAGTCCCAGCACTTTAAAAACCGATACCGAACCCGGCAGAAGCACGAAAAAACAGACTCCGGTCAGCACGGTAAGCACGACGGAAAATCCTCCGAAAACAAACATTCTCAGAACCGTCATTCTGCGCAGGGAAATTTTAAGGACCATCAACTGTTCATATGTCCCCGCCATGATATCTTTCCAGACGGTCAGCGTGTGCAGCAGCGCGTAGAGAAACGGAGAGAAAAAAAATATCAGCAGATATGCCGCGTCAGCTTGTTTCATAACCGCCCGAAATACTCCTCCCCATAAAAGGAACACTCCCAGAAATGCCAGAAAAACGCAGTCGCCCACGCCAAAAAACAGATCCCGGACCCTTACTTCCCTCAAAATGCCAATAAGACCGCCCAAAAGCCTGCGCGGAGGAACAACCCCTTTTTCAAGGATCCGCGCGATACTTTTGTTTTTTTCCTCTTCCGTAGGATAAGATACCTGCTCAAAATCCATCATATTCCCCAAACTCCTTTCTGATTTTTTCCAAAAGACGGTAATACTGCGCCTTAATCTTTGCCTCCGGCTCGCCTGTCACCGCCGCGATCTCGGGAAAACGATATTCCCCGTACAGCCTCATGCGGAATACCTCCTGCGCCTGCGGCGGCATACCGCAGACAAATTGCTCGATCCGTTTCAGCAGTTCTTTATTCCGGATATCCGCGGTAAAATCCTTTTCCGACGCGCCTTCCCATTCCTCCAGCGGGACACAGACCGTCTTCCCCCGGCGGCGGAAATCAATGATCTTGTGGGAAGCGATATGATATGCCCACGTCCGAAATCCCGCCTTCTTCGGATCGTAAGTATGCAGGGAACCCAAAACGGCAATAAAACATTCCTGCGTCAGATCAAGAGCGTCCTCCCGGTTTCCCACCTGCCGGTATACATATGCGTAAATTTCGTCATAATACTGACGTATCAGCGTATCTGCCGCCGTTTTTGAGCCGCGGCGCAGAATTGCCCGTATTAACTTTTGTTCCTGTTCCAATCCCGCGCCTCCTGTTCTGGTGTTCTGGTGTTCTATTTATATATTCGCATAAAAAGGGGAAACGTTGCAGAAAAAGTTTATAAAAAATTAAGTTTTCAAAGAATATCGTCTGATGTATAATTCAAGAAAGACAAGAAAGGAGTTGCAGCCATGTGTAAGATTATGGAGGATATGAGGAATGAGGCGGCAAGGGAAGCAACAAAAAAGACAACAAAGGACAACGCACGCAGGCTTTTGAAATTAGGAAAGATAAAAGTTCATGAAATATCGGAATGTTTTCCCGATTTATCGGACAGCGATATTAAGGAACTCGAATCGGAGGTCATGCAGTTAGCATAATCCCACAAAACAAACACTCCCGCCCACCGGCGCGTTTTCCGGCGGACGGGAATTTTTTGCTTTATCGGACGCGGACGATCTTATAATACGCCTTCGCCGTCATAGCGTAAATGATCATATACAAAACCGCGAATACTCCAAAGCTCGCGGCAACGCAGCCCGCGAACCGGGAAACATCGTTCATGTTCAGCATGGCAAGCAGTCTTGTCAAGATTGGAAACGCAACTGCCGTATGAACTCCCGCGACGATCAGCGGCAGGAAAAATACGGTAAGTACCTGGGAACGGATAGCGGATTTGACTTCGCTCCTGCTCATGCCGACCTTCTGCATGATCTCAAACCGCTCCCTGTCCTCGTATCCTTCCGAAATCTGTTTATAATAAATGATCAGCACGGTCGCCATCAAAAACAGCACACCGAGGAAAACGCCTAAGAAAAAGAACCCTCCGTAAAGTGACATGAGATCGGGGCGGTTCGCCTCCCGTATTTCACTATAACCGTTGAACTCACCCAGCCTTTTTTTCGCGAGCGTAAACACATTTACCTGTTTTTGCTCGTCATCATCGGAGTCCACTCCGTAATAATAACGGATCACGTTGGTAACGCTTGTATTTTGGGACGCCTCAATCGTAAACTGCTCCAGCCTTTTCAGCTCCTCCATGCCGGAAACAATGATATAATGCGTAGAAGCAATATTCGACTCCGTCCTTCCGTTCCCGTAAAAATCATCGAGAACATTTACGATCTTATATTCCCTGCCAAATACGGTGATCGTATCATACGGATACGCTTCGCGGTTGGAAAAAATCATAACCTCGTCGTCGGCAAAAGAAATCCGTTCACCCATGATCGCGTTATAATCGTCTACCGTAGAAAACATGAGAATATTAACATTCGTCAGCAAATCCAGCACGTCGCTGTCATCTACCGCCGTCCGGAACACATTTCCCTGATTAATGACGCTGATATTCAGGTAATGATACGCAACCTCTCCCTTAACGGAAAGATTTTCTTCCCTACAGACTTCTTTTACCGTGGAAATGATCCGCCGGTTTGCCTCCTCCGACGGTTCCTCGGAATAAACGCCGAAACTGTTGGGATACCGCGTCGTCAAAATGTCTTCCGTACCCGCCACCAGAGATGTGGTACTGGACACCATTACCAGCACCGCCGTGGACAAAATGCAGATATTTGCCAATCCCACCGCATTCTGCTTCATGCGGTAGATCATTCCCGAAACGCTGATAAAATGTTTCGTCTGATAATAATACCGTTTATTCTTTTTAAGCATTTTTAAGAAGGCGATACTGCCTGCGGTGAACAAAAAGTACGTCCCGATGATAACCAGTATGACCGCGGGAAAAAACAACTCGATCGCCGCAATGGGATTTTCCATGGTCAGCGCGATATAGTAGCCCGCTCCAAGGGACGCGGCTCCAAGGATCGCCATGATCCATTTTGTTTTCGGCTCCTTTTCTCCCACATTTCCGCCGCGCAGCAGCTCAATGGGATTGGATACCTTGATGATAAGCACCGTCCACAGATAGATCAGCGCGAAAATAATACCAAACAATACGATCGTATAGCGGATAACTTCCCACGAAACATAAAATCCCAGCGAAGCCTTGACGCCGATCATTTTCGCGATCAGCAGGAACATTATCTTATCCAGCGCAATGCCGAAGCCTATGCCCGCTCCGAGACCGATCAGCGCGACAAACAACGTTTCAAACGCCATCACTTTCGCCAGATGTTTTTTCTCAAGACCGAGGATATTAAACACGCCAAATTCTTTCTTGCGCCGTCTCATCAGAAAACTGTTTGTGTAAAACAGAAAAACCAGCGAGAACGCTCCCACGATATAACTGCCCATTCCCAGTAAGTAGGACAGCACCCAGTCGCCCGTCATGCCTTTGATACCGGGATTTAACGACAAAGATTTCATGATATAAAACATCATGACGGTCATAACGCAGGTTAAAATGTAAGGAATATATGTTTTACTGTTTTTGCGGATATTGCTGACAGCCAGTTTGGAACAAAACATACTACTCATTTTTATCACCGCCTGTCGCCAACAGAGTCAGGGTAGCGGAAATTTTCTGATACATCTGTTCATTCGTGCTGTTTCCCCGGTATATCTGATGGAACACCTCCCCGTCTTTGATAAAAAGCACCCTCCCCGCATGGCTTGCCGCCTTGGTGGAATGCGTCACCATCAGGATCGTCTGTCCGCTCTGATTGATTTCCGAAAAACTTTGCAGAAGGCTGTCCGTCGATTTGGAATCCAGCGCTCCCGTAGGCTCGTCCGCCAGGATCAGCTTCGGATTTGTTATCAACGCCCTGGCAACCGCCGCGCGCTGCTTTTGTCCGCCGGACACCTCATAAGGAAATTTGTTCAGGAGCGCGCCGATCCCAAGCTGCTTCGCAATAGGTTCCAGCCGCCCTTCCATTTCCCTGATGTTCTTTTTTGCCAGCACCAGCGGCAGCAAAATATTGTCTTTTAATGTAAATGTGTCCAGCAGGTTAAAATCCTGAAATACAAAACCCAGATTATCCCGCCGGAACGACGAGATATCTTTTTCACGAACCAGCGATAAGTCCTTCCCTTCCAGGACTACCTTTCCGCCCGTGGGTTTATCCAGCGCCGCTAAAATATTCAGAAGCGTCGTCTTTCCGGAACCGGATTCTCCCATGATCGCCACATACTCCCCGTTCTCTACGGAAAAAGATACGTCGGACAATGCCTGTACCTGATTCGCACCGAAACGTGTCGTGTAAACTTTTTTAAGGCATTTTACCTCTAAAATAGCCATTTTTCGATGACCTCCTTATTATTTTATGCCTTAATTTTAACAAGTACGGCAGCGGCGCAACATTCATATGTGTGACATTTTTGGGGATTGGTGTGACAGTTTTGTAAGGTGGCGGGAAATTATCCGCTCTATACAGCAGTATATAACTTTTTTCCTACACCTGCAAGTCAATGACCGCGCCTGCCTGCGGCTGCTCTTTTGCCTTGGCTTTGTCTTCCCCGCTCTCTTCCTTCATCGCTTCCAGAAGCGTTTTAAATTCCCCGTCGTCCATATAAATCATGCCGTCTTGGGAAGAAGCGCGCTTTTCTTCCAAAATGCGCTCCGCCTGCGTTTTGTCTGCTGTTTCTTCCGTTATCTCTTCCGACGTTTCTTTCTCCTTTTCTGCTTTCCGCTCTTCCAGCTTCTCCTCAAGCGCTTCCTTCTTTTCCGCCGCATTTTCCTTTTGTTTCTCAATTAACTTTTCGGAATTTTTCCGTCTTTCCTCCCGGAGCTTGTCGCTCATATTCCGCATAAAATCATTTCGTATCAGGGCGATG
>JAMPBI010000020.1 GCA_023666775.1 Alistipes sp.
ATACCACGCTGTAAATAATATGAATGGCATTGATCACGATATATTCCTTCACTTCAACCGGTTTGGCTTCCTTTTCGGCGAGGAACGGCAGGTTTGTCGGCTTATTGGTAGCAGCTGCCTTGCTGACCGTTGACATGGTCAGTTCCGAATTACCGACGATCACGTCGCCATATTGGAACTGCACGGTTGCGAAGGCTTCTCCCGCCGTATTGTTGCGGGATATGAGCATAGTGATATCGCTGCTGGTCACGCCCTTAGGCACGGTCACGGCGGAGGACGCCAGCGAAAACGTTACGTTGGAGCCGCTGAACACATTGGAGTGATAATAACCGGTATCGGCAAGCAGATTACTGGTGTCGGCGGAATCTAAAGTAAGTTTTTCAAAATTATTAAATCCGTATTCAAACAGCGCGGTCGTATCGGTATAACGGTCGTCCGGCGATTCGCAGAGAAGAACAACCGCGATCAGGTTCATGTCGCCTTTGGAGGCAAACGTGCATAAAGTATATTTGGATTCGTCCGTAAATCCGGTTTTTCCGCCTATGGCATATTCATAATAATGACTGCTGTTTTTCATCAGCATTTCATGGCGCTGGTTTAAGGTACGGGTATAGCCGTATTTATTCGTAGGCTGTATGACATACTGACGCGTCTGCATAATTTCCGTGATCGTGGAGTTATTCATACAGGCGCGGGAAAACATGGCGATATCATACGCGGTGGTGTAATGATCCGGGTCGCTTAATCCGCTGGCATTGGTAAAATGTGTATTTAATGCGCCAAGCTGCGCCGCGCGGCTGTTCATCATACTGGCAAATTCGGGAACCGACCCGGCAATATGCTCGCCCAAGGCGAAAGCAATGTCATTGGCGGATTTGAGCATAAGCGCGTAAAGCGCTTCCTCCACCGTAAAAGTCTCTCCCTCATGGATATCGAGTTTGGCGTCTTCGGGACCGACGCTGTATTCGGCATTTCGGGAAATGGTCACGGTTTCCGAAAGACTACAGTTTTCCACGGTAAGAAGAGCGGTCATCAGCTTGGTAACGCTGGCAGGGAACCCCTTAATATGACTGTCCTTGTCATATAAGACCGTTCCGGTGTCGGCGTCAAGCAGGATAGCGCTTCCGGCAGAAATCGCGGGAGGTTCGGGCCATGTGCCGTCCACACCGCTTTCGTCGGTTTCCGGTTCGGCGGAAGCTGCAGGCTCTTCGCTGCCTTGGGTAGTTTCCGCTTCCGTACTGCCCGTGTTGTTTGCTGCATATGTAATCCGGGTGCTGCTTAGCACCAAAGACAGAATTAATATGAAAATAAACCGTTTCTTTCTCATGAATTTCCTTTTGCCTTTTTCTTCATATTGTTACGCTTGATAACCTTCAGTCTGGTAAATTCCTCGCGTTCCTTTTCTTCAAGGGCGTTGGAGATAGAGGAAACCAGGGAAGTATAAGCCGGTATCGTAATATTCTTGAGGGCGTTTGCCCTTTTCTGGGTCTTTTTAATATTGGCGGCAAGACGATAGGCAGAGTTTTCGATCATGGAAAGTTCGATCGTAAGATGTTTCACTTTCTCGAAATGCATTTTGGTGATATCGAGGGAAGGAAGAACATCATGGAACGGATAAACAGGCGGATTTTCCGTACAGTCTTCAACCAGAGGGATTTCCGTTCCCATAATACTTCTTACCTTTATGCGGATACCGTCCTCGATCGGAATGGTTGAGGCAATCTCCTGTACCGTCCGAATGCCGTTTTCAATGTCTGCCCGCTGTAGGGCGGCATACGCGGCGGTAAATGTGGTATCGATCTCCGTCTGGATAGAAGATGCTTTGTCGATCAGCTCCATCAGTTCGCGGATCAGAATGTTACGCTTTTTATCCATCAGCTCGTACCCCTGCTCGGCAAGAGCAAGAGAATTTTTTGCCAGTATTAAATTACCCTTGGTAGGAAATGTATTGGGATTCATAATTTAAACCTCCAAAATTCCCGTCCTAAATTAATTTTCTACGACAGGATAATATTTGTCAAGTATCTTTGTGTTAATACGGTCCAGTTCGGAACGCGGAATGATTTTTAAAAGCTCCCAGCCGAGGTTTAACGTCTCTTCAATCGTCCGGTTTTCATGGAAATCCTGTCCCACAAACTTTTCTTCAAAGGCTTTGCCAAATTCCAGATATTTCTTGTCCAACGGAGACAATTCGTCTTCGCCGATAACGGAGGCTAAAGCCCTTGCGTCGCCTACTTTGGCATAGCATGAGAAGAGCTGGTTGGCGACGTCCTGATGATCTTCTCTTGTAAAACCTTCGCCGATACCGTCCTTCATCAGTCGGGAAAGGGAAGGGAGAACATTGATCGGCGGATAAATACCCTGCCCGTTTAAGGTGCGCTCAAGAACGATTTGACCTTCCGTAATGTAGCCCGTTAAATCGGGGATCGGGTGTGTGATATCGTCGTTTGGCATGGTAAGGATCGGGATCTGGGTAACGGAGCCTGCCGCGCCCTGTACAATACCGGCACGTTCGTAAATCGTGGCAAGTTCACTGTAAAGATATCCCGGATATCCTTTTCGGGAAGGAATTTCGCCTTTTGACGAGGAGACTTCGCGCATTGCCTCGGCAAAGGAAGTCATGTCGGTTAAGATGACAAGAATATGCTTTCCTTTCTCAAAGGCAAGATATTCTGCGGCGGTCAGGGCGACCTTCGGCGTGATCAGACGTTCCACGACCGGATCGTTCGCCAGATTTAAAAACATACAGACATGGGAGGATACGCCGCTGTCTTCAAAGGTTCTTTTAAAATATTCCGCCACGTCATATTTCACGCCCATAGCGGCAAATACAATGGCAAATTCTTCATCGGAATGATCGCCCAGCGACGCCTGCCGGACGATCTGCGCGGCAAGCTGGTCATGTGGAAGACCGTTTCCCGAAAAAATAGGAAGTTTCTGACCGCGGATCAAAGTGGTCAATCCGTCGATCGCGGAGATACCGGTACGGATATAATTGCGGGGATATTCTCTGGCAACGGGATTTAAGGGCTGGCCGTTTATATTTCTTCTTGTTTCGGCAAGGATCGGACCGAGTCCGTCAATCGGTTCGCCGATACCGTTAAAGGTTCTGCCGAGAAGATCCTCGGAAAGACCGATTTCCATAGGGTGCCCCGTAAGGCGGGTATGGCAGTTCGTCAGAGACATATTATCCGTACTCTCAAATACCTGTATGACGGCTTTATCCTTGTACATCTCCACAATTCTTCCGATTTTCTTTTCTTTATGATTTACTATTATCTCAACGATCTCTTCGTAAGCGCCGTCCTTAATGCCCTCTATGGCAATAAGCGGTCCGTTGATCTCGCTGAGCCCCATATATTCTATTGACATAGTTCCTCCTTAATTTCTGGCAAGAACGCCATCGTAAAAGTCATCAACAGCTTTAAAATAATCGTCAAACATGGATAGATTTTTATTCGGTACGTCATATTTGACGGCGATCACCTTTTCAAATATGGTATCTTCTTTCAATACGGAAACCGGCATCGCCATATTGATCAGCTCCTTCGAGCGGTCGTAAAGATAAAGGATCAGTTCCATCATCTTTAGCTGCTTTTCAAGAGGCACGCAGGTATCTTCCGGGTGGAAAGCGTTCTGCTGTAAAAATCCGAGACGGATCACCCGCGCGATTTCCAGAACAAGTTTCTGGTCGTCGGGCAGAACGTCGCTGCCGATCAGTTTGACGATCTCCATCAGACTGCTTTCCTGGTTCAAAAGAGTTATGATCCGGTTCCGGCAGTTGATGAAATCCGCTCCCACATGGGTATTGTACCATGGCGCCAGATCGTTTAAATATTCGCTGTAGCTTGTCAGCCAGTGAATGGCAGGAAAATGTCTCGCGTAGGCGAGAGACTTGTCAAGTCCCCAGAAACAGCGGACGAAACGCTTGGTATTCTGTGTGACCGGTTCCGAGAAATCACCGCCCTGAGGGGAAACCGCGCCGATTATGGAAACGGATCCGCTTGTGCCGTTTAACGTCTGCACCATTCCCGCGCGCTCATAAAAAGCGGAAAGTCTTGAAGCCAGATAAGCAGGGAAACCTTCCTCTGCCGGCATTTCTTCCAGACGTCCCGATAACTCGCGCAGCGCTTCCGCCCAGCGGGAAGTGGAGTCCGCCATGATGGCGACGTCATATCCCATATCCCGGTAATACTCGGCAAGTGTGATTCCGGTATAAATGCTTGCTTCACGGGCGGCAACGGGCATATTGGAAGTATTGGCGATCAAAGCCGTCCTGTCCATGAGCGGGTTGCCGGATTTCGGGTCGATCAGTTTGGAAAAGTCTTCCAGAACCTGCGTCATTTCATTGCCGCGCTCACCGCAGCCGATATAAATAATGATATCCGCGTCGGACCATTTCGCGATCTGGTGCTGGGTCATGGTCTTTCCTGTTCCGAAACCGCCCGGAACGGCAGCGGTTCCGCCCTTCGCGATCGGAAAGAGGGTATCGAGGATACGCTGACCGGTCACCAGAGGGGTGTTGGCAGGAAAACGGTTTTTAATAGGACGCGGAATACGGATCGGCCATTTCTGCGTCATGGTAAGGTTGATTTCTTTGCCGTCGCGGAGTTTTAATACGGCGATCGTCTGCGTAATATTATATTCGCCGTCGGGAACGACGGAAATAATGGTTCCCTTTAAACCGGGCGGAACCATGATCTTGTGGGTGATCGCACGGGTTTCCGGCACCTCGGCGATGATAAAGCCGTCCTCCACATAAGTTCCCTCGGAGACGGTCATATGTACTTTCCAGAGTTTTTCACGGTCAAGGGGATCCACGTTGACGCCGCGGTTTATAAAAGCGCCGGAGTGTTTATGGATCTCGCTTAGAGGCCGTTCGATACCGTCAAAAATATTCGTAAGGATCCCGGGAGCAAGAGTCACGGAAATAGCGTCGCCGGTAGACTCGATCTCCTCGCCCGGTTTCAGACCGGTCGTCTCTTCAAAGACCTGAATGGTGGTCATATCTTTGGTGAGGGCGATCACTTCGCCGACCAGACGCTCTTTACCCACATAAACCATTTCCGCCATTTTAAAATCGGTCGGTCCTTTAATGTAAACGACGGGACCGTTAATCCCGTAAATGATACCTGTATTATTCATTGGAGCTACCTCCGTTAAACGCAAAATCTTCCGCCAGTTCTTCAAACCGGGTGTCAAAAGAGTGGTCGATCAGAATGTCTTTTTCGTCAATGACGGTCCTTGTGCCCCCGCCGAAGGCATATTCGCTGACCACGATATTGCAGTGAAATTCGTCGGATAATTCTTTTTTTAAATCGGCGTCCTCCGGGTCAATATAGACCGTTACAACGTCGTCTTCCGCGAAGGAAAGCGCATGGCGTATCTGCTTTCTCAGCAATGCGGTATAGTCGGAAGTCTTGCGGAAGTTATTGAGTTTTTCCCGGACCTCGTCAAAAAGGGCATTTTTTTGTTCGTCGTATTTGTCGCCCAGTTCTTTTTTGATCGACAGAAGCCTCATGGACAGATCGTGGTTCATATCGCGGCGGATATGGGTTTCTTCAAGACGCAGCTTTTCTTTTGTCTGAAGGTCAACGCGTTCTTTAAACTCTTTTAAGTCCCGCTGGAGCGTCTCCGTGTATTCTTTAATTGCTGTTTCGCTTTGGATACGGGCGTCCTCAACGGAAGAAGCAACGAAATGTTTTAATTTCTCTTCAACAGTCATACGGTTTCCTCCATTATAATTTCAAGCCAATGGCTTCATTTACATAAGCAGTGATAAAATCCGGACGCCTTCCGGTGCCGTGGCGGTCCGGTATTTCCACAACGAGAGGAAGTTTCCGGTTAAGCTTGATATCGTTTATTACCTCGGGAAATTCCCGGCTGAGTTTTTCCGTTATCAGAAGAATGCCTAAATCTTTATCAGCCAGAATCTGGTCAAGCTTATCGGAAAGAACCTGTTTTTCATGGACAACGACGCCGTCTACCCCGGCAAGGCGCATACCGGTGTAGGTGTCGATATTGTCGCTTATCAGAAAGATCTTCATTATAGTTTACCTAAGATGGAGAAGGAAATGATCAGTCCGTAAAGGGCGATACCTTCCGCAAGACCTACGAAGATCAAAGATTTACCGAGGATACTTGAATCTTCACTGATCGCTCCCAGAGCGGCGGAGGCTGCGGAAGCAACGGCGATACCGCCGCCGATACAGGAAAGTCCGGTAACGATGCCGGCGGCAATGTAACCAAGACCTGTCGCAAGACCGGAAGAAGCCGCGGCGTTTGCGGTTTCCTCCGCCGCGAACACATCACCGTTAAACATCAGAACGGTGCATACAAGCAGCGTGCCGAAGAAAAAGAAACAATTTACGGCAAGGCTTGTCTTAAACCTGCCCTTTGTTTTTTCTCCGATCAAAAAATATCCAAACGGAAGGATAATACTTAAAATAAGCGTAACCGCCAATAAGATTTTAACTGTCATGATGATGACCTCCTTATGTGAATAAAATTATTTTACAACTTTATACGGAACAAATTCTCTTCCGGTTCCTTTATAAAAGCGGGAGAACATTTCATAGTATTCCAGACGGAGTACCTGAATACCAACGATCAGACCCTCCATTCCGCATACGAAAATATTTCCCAGAACGACAACCAAAATATTCGCGGAACCGCTCTCGGCGCCTGCGAGCATGAGTACGACTTCCATCATTGCCGCGTGGCTTATGGCGAACGCGCCCACACGGACGAAGGAAAGCGTGTTGGAAAAATAGCTCAGCAGCACTTCAAACAGTTCAAAAAACGTTTGGACGATGAACATTCCTTTTCCGCCCTCGATAAGTTCTGCCTTTTTTTCTAGCAGATTGGTGAGAGGCTCTTTTAAGGCGATAAGCAGGAGCGGAACGCCGAACATGACGATCAGGACTGCCGCCGCGGGAAGCGTATGACCGCTCATGTAAAGGAATATTACAAGAACGAGGCTTCCGTAGAATACAAAACCTGCAATGCCGTTTGTGTCAAAGAAGATACCTTCGGTATTTTTTTGTTTTACCGCGTTGATCACCTGTAAGATCATGGTGAACAGGATTAAAAACATTCCCAGCGCGATGGCGACGACAAAAACGGTATTCATTTTACCGATAAACGGCAGCGTCATCATGCGGCTTGCGGGGTGAAGCCATCTCGCTTCGATCAGATCCTCAAATCCGAATACGCTGCCGTACATGAAGCCAAAAAAGGTAGAAAATACGCCCGCGCAGGAAATGATCGCCGCAAGGTTCATATTTTTTAGTTTATACAGTAAAAACCCTCCCAAAGCAAGGCATAGTCCCTGCCCCACATCACCGAACATGGCGCCGAAAAGAAAGGAATAGGTCAGCGCGACAAAAAGCGTGGGGTCGATTTCGTTGTAGGCGGGCAGACCGTACATTTTTATGTACATTTCAAACGGTTTTATAACGCGCGGATTTTTCAGTTTTGTCGGCGGCGTGCTGATCGTGGCTTCCGCCGGATCGTTGGCAATGCAGTATAATTCTTCCTCGGAATCGATTTCTTTGATTAAGCGGACCGCGTCTTCTGAGGCGATCCAGCCGCACAGGATAAAGTAATCGTTATTGCTGTCGGAATGTGTCGTAATGGCAGCAAGTTTGCGAATGTCAAAATTCTTGGAAAGCCGTTCCAGATGGATTTTTGCCGACGCAAATTCCGCGATCCTGCTTTTGAGATACCCGGCGAATTGTTTATCCAGAGCTTCAATCTCTTCCCTGTATTTTTGGATCTCTTCCTGAATATGGGAATAAACTTCAAAAGGCGTTCCGTCATACTCGTGAGGAATATAAGTTTTTTCAAAGTGCAGGGAAGAAAATATGGCTTCCATTCGGGAAAACTGCGTCTTTGGCGTAAAATATACGCCGGAGACAAAACCTCCCGCTTCTTCGCATTTCACAAATATAACGTCCAGCTCGTCATACATCATCTTGATGAATTTTTCATATTGGGCGGCAGGAAGTCTTCCGAAGGAATACTTTATAAATTTCAGATCCAGAATGGAGTTAATATTGTATTCCAGAACGCGGAACGGATAAATTGCCGTTGCCGTTTCATTTAACCGGTCAAGTTTTGCCGTAAGTTCGTTTTTTTGCGTTTCGATTTCCCGGTATTTCTTTTCCGCTTCGTCCAAGAGCTGTGTGACGGCGTTAAAATCCCATTCTTTTCCGTCGTCGTCCGCTTCCGTCAGATCCAGATATTTTTCGTAGGAGAGGATTTTGTTATAAGGCTCTTTGTAGGGATTGGTGCTTACAAAGGGACGCAGCTTCTCCACGTCTTTCAATTCGGACAGCGCGTTTTCCAGATGGATCTCGTAGTTGGAAAGGTATTTTTCGGTCACGCGGTCGATATCGTCTCTCGGACCGGTGACCGTCAGGAACTTCATATCAACAATCATTTTAATGAACCTCCGTTAATATATTCTAAGATCTGCCTTTGGTTTAATCCGTAACGGATCGCTTCCAAGGCACGGATAAGTCTTTTTCGTTCCTCTTCTTTATCCGCAAGATACGCGAAAACCGACGCGATGGTGTACGGATAGGTTTTCATGGCTTTTTTGTTCACGTCCCAGGTAATGGTCTGGTATCGTTTGATCAGTGTGTCGGCACTGTCCACAGAAAAGCGTTTTCCGTAATAGGTGCCGGATAAGATCTCGTTAAATTCTGCCACGGAGGAACATTGTATCAGTTTTGATAATTCCGCCTTCTTTAACTTGTAGCAGCACGGGATCGTGAGTTCGAGAACTCTGGCGGTATCCAGATTGAAGTGAAATCTTCCCCTGTATATGGAGGTGAGATTCAGCAGGTCGATCCGTATCCCGTAGCAGCGCGTCAGAATATCCGCGTCCAAACCGGAACATTTTCGCGATAATGTTTTCCAGACCGTGCGGTAGTAGTGCATATTTAACGCAAGCTCGTAATCAAAGGAAGTGCCTGCCTGACTGGAGAACACAACGTGGATAACGTCATAGTATTCCGTTCCCTTAAGCAGTTCCGTTAATTCCTGCATATTGCAGGCGGATAAAAGGGCGTCGGCGTCCAGATGGGTGTGTTCCATAAAAAAAACATCCGCGGAGAGGATATTTATGGAAGAACCATCGTCACTCATTATTTTTCGTATACGTCTTTTAAGAAATTCGATCTCAAAGGTTTTAAAGTATAGTTTCAAGTAAAAACGCTGGTTCTGATCCGCAAAGCGGTAGAGTTTTTTAAAATCTTCGTACACGCCGTTGAAAAGGAAAGTTTCGATTTCGGTACGGTGTAACAACCTTATGTCGGTTTGTGACAGGTATTTCTTATAAGAAGTATGTTCACATAAATAAGCGGTAAATTCGGGAACGGAGGACATGGCAGAAATCTCTCTGTACATGGAAGGGGAGATCAGTTCTGCCGACATAGCCTTCACCTTGGAAGATATTCCGCTATAACGGACTTGATTTTGCATATACTATACCTCGATGATCTGTCTGAAGAGTTCTTCCGCCATTTTCGCGTGGTTTTGTTCAAAATCGTCGGACAGAGTTTTGAGCAGGTTTTCCGTCGCAGCTTTCTTCTCGTTAAACTCATCGTCAAACTGCTGACGCAGGGTTTCGGTAAGCCGGGACAGTTTAACGTCCGTGTCCGCGTTCGCCTTTTTCTCGTAGGCGCGCTTTTGGGCGTCGATATATTCTTTCAGAGAAAGTTTTTCATTGGCGGTCGTGTCCATGATGTGCTGGGCACGCTCCTCAACGGATTGCAGGGTTGCGATTACCTTGTCCATATAATCTCTTCTTTCTTATTAAAATGTTTCTTCCTAAATAATACTACTTTTTTTGAAAAAAACAATAAGAAATATGTTAATTTCTAAATGCGATGAGTTTGTGTATCGGGTTTCCCTGCGCGGAGAACTTCGCTTCATATTCCGTCATGATATTTCCCTCGTTCAGGAAAGCGTCATGGTGCAGGTCAAACGTATAGTTTTTCAGCTCCCAGCCGGCATTTTTGACTTCCTCTAAGGAAAAATCGAATAAAGCCCGGTTGTCGGTCTTAAAATGTACCTCACCGTCTTTTTTTAAGATGATGTCGTACCGCGCGAAAAATTCTTTGGAGGTCAGCCTTCTCTTGGCATGGCGGTCTTTTGGCCATGGATCCGAAAAATTCAGGTAAATAAAATCAACTTCTCCCTTACCGAAAACCGATGTGATGTTTTCCGCGTCCATACGGATAAATTTTAGGTTGGGAAGTTTCAGCACGTTTTGCTTTTCCACGGCGCGGACAAGCACGCTGGAATATTTTTCAATCCCCAGATAATTGATTTCGGGATTTTGGGAGGCGAGAGTCGTTATAAACATACCTTTTCCCATGCCGATCTCAATATGGAGAGGGTGATCGTTCCCGAATATTTCGCGCCATGTTCCGGCGGTATTTTCCGGATCTGCGAATACATACTCGCTTTCCTGCATAACGTCTCTGGAGCCTTTTACATTGCGGAGTCTCATTCTTGTGTTTCCTTTCGTCTCTTGTTGATGGAGTGGACTTTACCGTCCTCGTGATATTTGATGTCCCTTTCGGCAAGCCGGTATTCGATGAAAATATTTAAAATATAGGACAATACGGCAACCGTCGGCACACCGATCAACATTCCCATCACGCCGAACATACTGCCGCCCACCAAGATCGCGAAAATAACCCAGAGCGGTTTCAGACCGGTAGATTCGCCTAGGATCTTCGGACCCAGATAAAGTCCGTCAAACTGCTGGATCACCAGTATGAGAACGGCAAATATCAATGCGGAAACAGGCGACTGTATCAGCAGGATCACAGCGCCGATGCCGCCTCCGATAAACGGACCGAAGTAAGGGATCATGTTGGTTACGCCGACGCATACGCTAATCAGCAGACTGAAATTCAGTTGGAAAATGGTCATGAGGATAAAAGTGATCAGACCGATGATAATGGAATCAACGGTTTTACCGATAACGTAGCTACTGAAAATATTAACGCTTTCATGGGTGACCTGAAAGAAACGTTCGCTGATCCGCGACGGAATGACCGCGGAGAGAAAACGTCTTGTTATTTTCAACAGATTTTCCTTGTCGCCCAGCATGTAAATGGAAATGATAACGCCCATGATAACATTGACAAGGGTTTTGATAACGGTAATGGACGTATTGTATAAAAAAGGAAGCAGGTTTGTCGTAATACCCGTTATGTATGATACAAGCTGTGGAATGTAGCTTTTGATCAGTTCGGAAAAATAATCCAGATTGATGTTATGCCATTCCTCAGGAAGTTCGTCCAGTTTCTTCGCGATCACGAAATACTGGGTCGAGATCAGATCGATCAGATCCACCAGACTCGAATAAATCTGCGGGATAACTACGATCAGGAGCCATGCCAGCAATCCGATTATTATTATGTAGGTGAGGATCAGGGATAAAATGCGCGCGGGCTTTTCTTTCTTGAGATGAAAGAGCTTACCGCATACGTTTTTCTGAAACCATTGTACAAGGGGATTTAGTATAAAAGCGATACAAAATCCCAGAATAAAAGGCGAGAGAACCTTGAAAAACGAATTTAAAATCCCGGCGACGGACTGCCAGTCCGTGACCGCCTTGATGATCAGCGTGCCTAAAAAGATAACAAGAAGAGCATAAAAACTGATAGAAAGATACTTTGTGTTAAAGAATGATTTATTTTTATCATTGTCATTCATGGGTGGTGCCTCCACATCGTTTTGTATGTCCATTATAAGCCAAAAGAACCGCGCTTTCAACAGGGAAAAACATGAAGAATTAATTTTTTATATTTTTTTTAAAAAATACTTGCATATTTAAATGGTATTGGTTATAATAACTTTTGTGTTAAAGAACCGAATATCGGATATGCGCGATTAGCTCAGTTGGTAGAGCACCTGACTCTTAATCAGGGTGTCCAGGGTTCGAACCCCTGATCGCGCACTAAAGGCATCGTTTTTGCAGACTTAGGAGCTGTGGGGACGGTGTTTTTTTTGACACCTGGTAAAAATTAACATGGATTAACTTTGGAAAAGGAACGATAGAATGAAAAAATTACTTCTTATAATGATGTTGGCAGGAACCGTTTTGTCTGCCGCCTGCACAAATAAGAAAAAACCGGAGGTAAGCACCGAGCCTCAGCCGACAACGGCGCAGCAGCAGACGAAAGCGGAAGCGCAGGAGGAAACCAAACCGGAACGCACGAAATATGTGAGAATGGAGGTTGTGAATAAGGGAGAGGGAATTGAGGTCCGGATCCTTGACGATAACAATGTCCGTATCCAGAACGAGCCGTTTACGGTCTGCGTGGTTAAGGCGGAGGGAAATCTTGTATTGGATAAGGCGCTGTCGGCAACGATCGAGGGCGACGAATACGAGGATAATGACGGCGACGGTTCCCTGTTTATCGAGGAGCTGGATTCCGGGTCCTATGAAATCTATCTTCGTCCCATGAGCGAGTATATGGACGCGAACCCGATCCCTCTTTCTTTTGTGGTATATAAGTATGATGAAAATATCATCGAAAAGATCAAGCAGCAGGAAGACGTGGACGTGCAGCGCGAGGATAAGTCTTATGTCGATCTGGAGAAGAAACCCGCCCACAAGAGCGATAACGCCATTAAAGTCAGTAACATGATAAATTCGGGATTTATTCTGGGAAGCAGCGAGAAGTTTGAAGTAAACACGCCGGTTTTAACGGAAGACGGCGAGATCCAGTATGAAAAGCTGAACGCGGTTCCGATGGATTCTTCCGTTTCTATGGAAAACTATATAAAAGACAGCAATAAAAAGGAATTGTTGATCGGCGGCGTTGTGAAAACGGGATATGTCTATGAGGAAGAGCGTTTTGATCCCCGATTGGACGAGTATTACGTTTCCAAAGCACTGATCCGGGAGGACGGCATATTATATTTATATAGTCTTGTTCCGCAGATGATGACGACGAAGGAAGATGTTCATGTAGGCTGGTACTCGAAAAGAGGAAAGCATTATTACAATAATAAAGACGGGTATCCGGTTACCGGCTGGGTAAAACTGGACGGAATGTGGTATTATTTTGATAAGGACGGTCAGAAGGCGTCCGTGACGGGCGTTGACGTTTCGGAATATCAGGAGGATATTGATTTCGAGGCGCTGAAAAATTCGGGGATTGATTTCGCGATCATACGGTGCGGCTACCGGGGCTGGACGACGGGCGTTCTTGTAGAGGACGCGCGGTTCCGTGAAAATATAGAAAAGGCGGAAGCGGCAGGAATGCCATACGGAGTATATATTTTTTCGCAGGCGGTATCTCCGATGGAGGCGGCGGAAGAGGCAAGCATGATCATAGAACTCTGCAAGGGATATAAGCCGGATCTGCCGTATGCCATTGACATTGAGGCATGCGGGACGGCAGATGACCCGGGAAGGCAAAATCTTTTGTCGGCGCAGGAGAGGACGCAGGTTATCAATACTTTTGTAAATGTGATCAGCACTTACGGCGGGGAGCCGATGCTCTACTCGAATAAAAGATGGCTTTATGACAGCATGAACCTGTCCCAGATTTCCTGCAAGATCTGGTACGCGATGTGGCCGGGAGAAGATGAGGAGGATACGGGGGATAATCCAAATAATGACGCATTGGAGCCGGATCCGGATAAAGTACCGGATATGGAAGTAGAAATCTGGCAGTACAGCAGTCAGGGACAGGTGGAAGGAATTGAACCGCTGGTGGATCTGAACGCATGGGTGCCGTCGATAGAATAAGGATATCAGAGATGAAGGATTTAACAAGAGAAAAACCGATAAAAGTTATTATTGATTTTGCGGTCCCGATTTGTATAGGAAGTCTTTTTCAGCTTTTTTACAGTCTTGTGGATACAAGGATCGTGGGAAGTACGCTGGGGCTGGACGCTTTAGCGGCGGTGGGAGCGACGACAACGTTAAATTCCCTGATCGTAGGATTTCTTATAGGTCTTACCAGTGGATTTTCCGTTATAACGGCGCAGAGCTTCGGGGCGGAAGATTACAACCGTGTGAGAAAGAGCACGGCATCGTCGTTTATTCTGGGACTGGCGATTTCCGTTTTCCTTACGATCGTAAGCGTTGGCGGACTGACTTCGATCTTAAAGTGGCTTAATATGCCCGAGGAACATTTTGAACAGGGCTACTCCTATATTTTGATCATACTGGCGGGAATGACGGCGTCCATGCTGTATAATATCTGCGCGAGTATATTGAGAGCGATCGGGGATACAATAACACCGTTATGTTTTTTGATTTTTTCTACCGTCCTGAATATTTTTCTGGATTACGTTTTTATCGTGCCTGCGTCCATGGGGGTTGCCGGGGCGGCGTTGGCGACAGTTTTAAGCCAGCTGCTCAGCGGTTTGTTGAATCTGGGGTGGATTTTGTTCCGGA
>JAMPBI010000210.1 GCA_023666775.1 Alistipes sp.
GTTCCTTCATACAATCCAAAATATCCCTTACAATATACTCCTTACCTTGTGTGTGTAATATTTCATAATTTGCGATAACATATTGATCCAGAATATCACTTTTCACAGCCAGCATTTGATAAACGCTGTCTCCCGTTATTCCCAATTTTGCCGCCACATTCTCAATGCAAAAAACGGCAAATTCCAATTCCTCCGCGCCAAAATTACAATTTTCCGCCTTATTCCGCTCAGTCATCTTAATCATCTCCACACATAAATCTCAATAATACTGTCTAAACTATACCTTCTTTTCACCGTTCCAACGTTGATCAATCGCATTTCCTATTATACAAGTTAAGCCCCCTGCCTTTTCCGGCAAGAGGCTTAGAAACTTTTCCACGGTCTATTTATTATTCGCATGACCGGGAGCGAACTACTTTTGAGGTAGTTGCCTACCTACCATTATTATACGCAAGCCTTAAAAATATGTCAATCCCCACAATTTTATAACTCATTCCACTCAATACAATCCGGTCGTTCAAAATTTTCACAAAACTGCCGTACACACTCCAGCGCCTTTTCCATGGAAATAACACATTCCGCCGGCATTATTGTCTTTTGCCCGCCTGCAACAAATTCCGTATCTTCACGGTAATCGCCAAGGGATTGCCACATATCGCCTTTGTCATTAAGAAAATAATGCAGACTTGCAAGATTGCCGTTTACAAGCAGCGCGAGGCAGGGAAACTCTTCCTCACCGCTGATCCATATATCATCATATGGATTGGCGGAACTTTTTCTGATTATCTCCTCCGCTTCCTGTACCGTCCGACACGGAATATCCCCTGAATTGAAAGCAACATTTATCATATCTTTTCCTCCCGAATATACTCTATCCTATTTCACGCTTCCGCCCCAACACCCCCATCAAAACCCCATACTCCACCACCGCAGCCGCCAAAACGCAGATCATACATTCCTTTGACAACGCCGTCCCAACGTCGATCAACTCATACCACTGATCAAAAACACTCAGCCTCATGATCCGTTCTTGCGCGTAAGCCGGTAAAAACCGTCCCGCTGCCGTCTGCGCCAATGTTTCCAAGCCTATGAACCGCACAAAAGCTAGGCTTCCGCCAACCGCGCCATTACGACACAGCAAAACATATAACACGGAACAGGAACTTAAATGAATAAAAAGAACAAAAATCAATAACACACGAAGAAAAAAATCGTCACAGAACGCCGCCGGAAAGACTGCCAGATAAACCAACATACACACAAGCAATATTGCCGACACCAGTATTCCGCATGTGACGGTTTTCGAGAGCGCGATCCTGCCAAAACTGTACCCGCTCATCACTTCATAACATATGGTTTTCCGATGAAATTCCCTGCCGACATACACTCCCGTAACGACGCAGATAAGCGCCAGCAGATATAAAAAAACGGACGACATGGAAGCCCAGACGATTTCACCGGTAAATCCACCCTTAAGATGGGAAATATTAATATAGCTCATAAAAAACAACGCCGGAGGAACGAATATAACATATTTCATAATCGACATCGAATGAAAAAAACGATATACTTCCACTTTGATTAAACTACTTGTTTTCATCGCAAGCCACCCCGTCAATAATCCGTTTTTTCCGAACGAAGGCGGATTATCGCCAACAGCAATAAATATTCCGCCACCGTCCCCATTACAATTCCCGCCGGATATCCCTGCGGTATGACGATATCCGTATTGACCGCCGCGCTCCACTGGCTCATGATCGCGAATGTCCTGCATTTATCATAAATATCCGTTGACAAAAACAGCTTCGCGGCAAATAAAACCAGAACCTCCAGCATTGTAAAACGGACAAACGAAAGACAGCCTCCCAAAGCTCCGTTTCCGCAAAGCAATACATACAAGGTTGTGCAGGAACAAATATGGAATAAAATAAGAAACATCAATGCAATACGCAAAAACGTGTACCGTTGTAAGACTTCGGGAGCCGTCATAAAAAACAAAAAGATACCGCACAAAAGAAATACGGAAACGAAAATCCCACATGTAACCGTTTTCGTAAAACCGATCTCCCATAAACGACGTCCGCTCATAATCTCATAATTTATAGTCTTTTGTTTAAATTCTCTTCCCACATAAACGGATATGATAACAGAAGCAAAGAACACGATTATCAGATTGGCAATTTTCATTGCCGCTTCCACGCCTCCGGGCAGAGTGCCGTCGCCGAGCAGTACGTCCGAATTACCGGAAGCAAGAAGAAGTACGATAAACAGACCCGCAGCCATACCGATAAACAGATTGCAGGAATGAAAAAAACGATATATTTCAACCTTGTACAAATTTCCTGTCCTCATGACCGGTCATCTCCTTCATATAATAATCCTCCATCTACAATTTCTTCTTGTTTTGGGTGATTGCAATTATATCCGTTATTTATGTTTCCTTTGCCAAACATATAAGAAAACGGACACTGGCTTGCAAAATCATTAAATACAACTGCTCTTAACATCTTTTCCCTCACTTCCTAGTCAATTCCTCATAGCACTTTTGGAAACGGATAAAATCGGCTGCGTTTCCTCCGTTGTCAATCGTGATAGTCAATAATCGTGACAAACTGATTTTCCACTTTTGCCTTATCCTTTGCTGACTTCAAGCGTTCCGCAAAATCTTCATTGTTGATATGCGTGTCTCCATTCCACCAATCCCTTGAATACGCTTCTCCGTCATCAGTCATAAAGGTGTAGCAATTCAATTCTTCAAAGTTTGTAATATCTTCAATCCAAGCACCGTCAACATACAGAAAACCGTCATTTGCACCCATGCTGTAAAAATAAAATTCCTCGTGGCACATAAAATGATTTCTCAAATTTTTCTCAATCTCATTAAGCAAATAAGACCAAAACAACCGCCCATTTCTTGAATTTATTTCGCTGTATTTCCAACGATACTTTTCACTATCAGCGTCAAATTTCAATTTGATAGTTCCGTTGTATCTATAGCCTATTTCGTACCAATCGTATGTAAATTGCGGATATTCGTCATGGGTTTCTGAATGGTTATTATCCCAAGCGTACTTTTTCATCATTTTTTCTATCTTTTGTTTTGCCGGAAACTCTTTCGTGAATAACATTAAACAATAGTGCATATCTCAATTCCTCCAATCAATTAAACGGTAATTCCTCATCTATGCCATCGGGGATATTCATAAATCCGTCACTATCCGTTTGCGGCATAGATCTCGGTCTGCTCTCGCTGTTTTGGCTTGCGTTCTTGCTTTCGCAAAATTCGGTTGTATCAACGATTACATCAGTTGTAAGTTCAATTTCCAATCCCTTTCTCGCAACGTATATGGGGCAATTTGCCACTTTCTGAACTTCGGCAACCAATTTATCCTTGTCGCTGTTCTCGTGGCTCAAATGGCACAATATGACATTTCTAAGGCTATCTGTGGCATTTGCCTTAACCATATTAACCGCAGTTGATAACGACATATGCCCTGTAAGGCAATGATTTCTTTTTATATTATCTTCTAACCGGAAGCAAGAAGAAGTACGATAAACAGCCCCGCAGCCATACCGATAAACAGATTACGGGAACAGAAAAAACGATATATCTCAACCTTGTACAAATTTCCTGTCCTCATGACCGATCATCTCCTTCATATAATAATCCTCCAGATCCTTTCCGGTATCCTCCAAAAACTTTCTATCCGTCACCTTTAAGATCCGTCCCTCTTTTACGAAAATAAAATCCGTGGATAACCGGGATAACTCTCCCAAAATGTGGCTGGATATCAAAATCATCATATTTTTCTCATCGCGCAATTTAAGCAGCATTTCCCGCAATTCCACGATACCTTCGGGATCCACTCCGTTCATGGGTTCATCAAGCACAAGAACCTCCGGATCGGACGCCAGCGCGCATGCGATTCCCAGACGCTGCCTCATACCGAGAGAAAACTGCTTTACTTTCTTCTTATGGGTCTTGTCCAGTTTAACGAGTTCCAGCAGCTTTTTCAGCTTATTTTCATCGGTTTCGCCCTTAATCCCGCCGATGATTTTCATATTTTCCAATGCCGTCATACTATCATAGAGATAAGGGCTTTCAATCATAAAGCTCATCTTCTCCCGGTATTTTTCCAGCGGTTCTCCCGTTGAAACGGTTACTTCTCCCGCGGACGGCGCCGCCAGTCCGGCGAGTATTTTGAAAAATGTGGTTTTCCCCGCCCCGTTGGGGCCGACGATCCCGTAAATATGCCCCGCCTCAAGCTCAAGATTAAAATCCTCGATCGCGCTTACATTTTTATACTTCTTACTTAAATTCGTTATTTTCAGCATATCAAAACCCCTAAAATTCAATCACCATATCGCTCTTATCCAAAAGCTCGCTGTTCGCGAAATACTTCTCCTCCATAGGGATCCAGACGTCACGGAACATCGCGGACATTTCCTGCCCGTTCCGGTTCAGGATCTGTGCCTGCTGCATTCCCGGCTCGATATCAAAAAATACCTTCAGATCGTACACGCTGCGGTACTCGATATGCTGGCTGTACGCGCCCTCCACGATCACAAGGGGCTTCGCCTCGATATCCACTCTCGCGCCGTAATCCATCACGGAACAGTCAAAACGCCGGTAAGAAAAATCGTCGTTCCTCTTGATATAACGGATCACCTCGTCCTTAAAACGCTCGTAATGGATATTTCCGCCCGGCTGCGCCAGACGCTCCCTTGTCCGAAGTTCCG
>JAMPBI010000211.1 GCA_023666775.1 Alistipes sp.
GCGCGGATCATGCGGGGAAACCGTCCGGTGGAGATCGTTACCGACGACCGTCTGATGGAAATTTCCTTCGGCGTTGACGAAGGGCGCAATAAGGACGAGCTGGGAGAACATTTTTCCAATTTCTTCTTTGCTCCCGAAAAGTACGTTCCTTCCGAGGGCGGCGAGACATACGAAGACGTGTGCGCCCGCGCGGCGGATTTTTTTAAGGAGAAGATCGAACCGCTAAGGGAAAGCGAAAAGACGGTGCTGATCGTGGCGCATGGAACGATGAACAAGGCTTTAATGCTTTATATGAAGAATATTGCCATTTGCGATATATGGAAGGGCGAATTTCAGAAAAACTGCTGCGTAAATTGCTACGGGTTTACCAAAGATACGTTTACGGTGATCGAGGAAGCAAAGATATACTATGAGGGCGCGGCAACGGATTTTCTTGAAAAATAGGATTGGAAGATTTTATGAGAGTGATTGCAGGAACGGCGCGGAGCCTGAAATTAAAAACGATCGAGGGACAGGATACCAGACCGACGACGGACCGTATCAAGGAAACGCTGTTTAATATGCTGCAGCCGGATATCCCGGGGGCTTCGTTTCTGGATCTGTTTTCCGGGAGCGGCGCCATCGCCATTGAAGCGTTAAGCCGCGGGGCGCTGGAAGCGGTCCTTGTGGAAAATTCCAGGGCGGCGTGCGCCTGTATCCGGGAAAATCTGGAACATACCCGTCTCGCCCATAAAGCGCTTCTGTTAGAGTGCGACTGCGTTACGGCGCTTAGCCGTTTGATTGGGCATAAACCGTTTGATATTATTTTTATGGATCCGCCTTACGGGAAAGCGTATGAAAAAGTGATGTTGGAAAAGCTGTTGAACTCCGGTATCGCGGACGGATATACCAAAATCATTTTCGAGGCGTCGCTTGCTACTGAAATTGATTTTGTGGAGGAAATGGGGTATTCCCTGTTGAAGGTGAAGGAATATAAAACCAATAAACATGTTTTTGTAAAAAAATTATGCGGATAGGTAGGGATTGAGTCGTATGAGAATTGCTGTTTACCCGGGAAGTTTTGATCCGGTGACGATGGGGCACCTGGATATTATCAACCGTTCGGCGTTGCTTGTGGATAAGCTGATCGTGGGCGTTTTGAACAATAATTCAAAAACACCATTGTTTTCTGTAGATGAACGTGTTAATATGTTGAAAGAAGTTACCAAAGATATACCAAATGTAGAGATTATGAGCTTTTCAGGACTTCTGGTGGATTTTGCCGCCGGTCTGGACGCGAAGATCGTTATCCGCGGACTGCGCGCCATCACGGATTTTGAGTATGAATTGCAGATGTCGCAGACCAACCGAATGCTGAACGGCTCCATTGACACCATTTTCTTAAATACGAATTTAAAATATTCGTATTTAAGTTCCAGTATGGTAAAGGAAGTGGCACAGTACGGAGGAGATATCAGAGAATTTGTTCCGGAGCAGGTTATTGCGAAAATCTACGCAAAGTATGGAATCAGTAAGGAGAGTATAAATGAGTAAGATTGACCAGATCATATCGGAAATTGAAGAGTATATCGAAGGGTGCAGTCCGTTTCCGCTTTCGTCCACCAAGATCGTGGTGGTAAAGGAAGAACTGGAGGAGATGATCAGCGAGCTTCGCCTAAAAACGCCGGACGAGATCAAGAAGTACCAGAAACTTCTTGCCAATAAGGATCAGATCTTAAACGACGCCAACGAGCAGGCGAGAAGCATTATCGAGGCGGCGCAGATCCATACCAACGAACTGGTAAACGAGCATGAGATCATGCAGCGGGCGTATGAACAGGGTCAGCAGTATATCGACCAGGCAAAGGTCGAGGCGGAGAACATATTGAACCGCGCCGTTGAGGACGCCAATACGATCCGTTTCAACGCGGTGAAGTATACGGACGAAATGCTCGCGAAGCTCCAGCTTATCATTGAACATTCCGCCCAGGCAAATACCAGCCGCTATGAGGCGTTGATGGGCGATCTGAACAAGACCCTTGAGGTGATCATCAGCAACCGCGAGGCGTTAAGACCGCAGGAGGCGCCGGCTCAGCAGCCGATGCCGGAGGATACATATAACGAGGATATGCAGTAATCATTACGGTACATGTGCCAGAAGAAACCAGGTTATTCCGGTGAGGAAAGCCAGCAGGATTTTATGGTACATGTATTTTTTTACGGAAAGCCCGGCGCTGCGGATAAAACTCATGGACTGCATGGCGCAGGAAAGCCCGCCGAACGCGTTCATCGCGAGTATCAGGGGAATACGCGCCATATCGGGAATATCCGCGGCGGCGGTATAGTGGATCCCGGTCGTGATCTCGCAGATCCCAACGAGCAGGCATTTAAAAACCGTGTAACCGATTGGAAGCAGCGTGACAAAGGCTGCCATAATGGAAAAGAGGATCATGTATACGCCGAGCTTCAGCACATTTTCAATGCTTCCGGTAACCGCGCGGTCAAAAACTTCAAAAGAAAGGGCGCCGTCGGTTTCCTGCCGGGTAACGCGTTTCTTTTCTTTCTGTCCCATGTAAAGCGCCGCGGCGGCAAGGAGCAGGACGGGCAGGTAGACGGCGGCAAGGATCCGGTACGGGAAGGCGTCCAGTTTCAGATTGGTCATGGCAATGTAGGACACAACGAACGCCGGACTGGAAATGTTACAACAGGTAAGGAGCAGATACGCCGTTTTTTGGGTGAGGCGTTTTTTTTCGTACATGGAACAGGCGGCAAAGGCTCCCATGGGAAAGCCGCAGAAAATGCCGATCCCCAGCGTGTAAGCCACGGGGTTTCTAATGGAACTTCCGTATACTTCCTGAAGGAGATGTGATATAATCATAAACGGCAAAAGCGTGGGAACGATCACGTCAAACCACAGGTTCAGACCGTTCAGCGCGCCGCTTAACGCGGTTTTCGGATTGCATACGAGAAGAACCGCCGTCAATAACAGGAAAATCAATTTTTTGTTCATTTTCGAAATCACCTGATTATATATATTGTTAGGAGGAAGAAAGTTATGACAGGAAAATTAAGTGATTTACAGCCAAAGCGTGTATTTGAGATATTTGAGGAACTGTGCGCCGTTCCCCACGGTTCGGGGAATACGGACGCGGTCAGCGATTACTGCGTGGAATTTGCCAGGGCAAGAAACCTTGACGCGAAGAAAGACGGGTTTAACAATGTGGTGATCACAAAGCCGGCTTCCAAGGGGTATGAGGACCACGAGGGCGTGATCTTACAGGGACATCTGGATATGGTCTGTGAAAAGACGAAGGAGTCGGATCATGATTTTAAGACGGACGGTCTGCGGTTGTATGTGGAGGACGGATTTATAAAGGCAAAGGATACGACGCTCGGGGGCGACGACGGTATCGCGGTGGCGATCGCCCTTGCCGTTCTGGAGGACGATACGTTAGCGCACCCTCCCCTTACGGCGGTATTTACCGTGGACGAGGAAATCGGAATGTTGGGCGCGTCCGCCATGGATATGTCGGATCTTTGCGGAAAATATCTTCTCAATATCGACAACGAGGAAGAGGGCGTGTTCCTTACAAGCTGCGCAGGCGGCATACGGGCGGACGTGGTCATTCCGGCGCCGGGAGTCTCGGTGAGCGGCGCGGCGCAGTGCGAGATCGTGATCGACGGGCTGAACGGAGGACATTCGGGAACGGAGATCCACCGCGGACGGGCAAACGCCCATAAGATTTTCGGAAGGCTTCTTTATATGCTGAACGGTAACGTGCGTTATTCGATATCCGGGCTTCGCGGCGGGACGATGGACAACGCCATCGCCCGTTCTCTTACGGCAAACGTGCTGGTGGAGAAGGAGGATATCGGGGCGCTTCGCGATACCGCGCAGAAACTTGTCCGTGAGTTACGGGAGGAGTACCGGGGCGTTGACGACGGTATCCGCATAACGGTAACGGAGACGGAAACTGCCGGAAATTCCATGATGACGCCGAAGGCAAAGGAAATCCTCACGTTTTTCCTGATGAACTGTCCCAACGGCGTGATAAAGATGTCGGCGGATATCGACGGTCTGGTGGAAACTTCGTTAAACTGCGGTATTCTGGAATATGACGAGGCAAATGAGGAGATCCATGTGGGATTTGCGATCCGCAGCAGCATAGAAAGCGCCAAGATGGCGGTTTACGATCAGATCGAGTACCTTGCGCAGTTTTTGGGCTGCGAATGCAGCGGCAGGGGAAATTATCCGGGCTGGCAGTATCAGAAGGACTCCCGGTTACGGGAGCTTTTTGGGGAACTATACCGGGAACAGACGGGGAAAGAAGCGAAGTTTACGGCAATCCACGCGGGACTGGAATGCGGGATTTTCGCGGGACGGCTGCCGGGGCTGGATATCCTTTCCTACGGACCGGATATTCTGGATATCCATACGGTTTCGGAGCGCCTTGACATAGAGTCGGCGGCAAGGACGTATGAGCTGACGGTAAATGCGCTGAAAAGGTTGTAATGATTAAGCAGAAAAGAAAATAAAATGAAATAAAATGTGGTGGGGGTGATGGCGATTCAGTTAAAGGTTATCCGACAATGCTGCATTTTATTTTTGTGCGCTATTTTATGCGTGATCTTAACGGATCTTACCGTGAACCGGCTGACCCAGAAAAAAATGAAGGAACTTTCCGTAACGGACGATATTTTCCGGGAAATGGACCTGTCCAAACTGGACGTGGACTGGATCGTGTCCAACGCAAAAGA
>JAMPBI010000212.1 GCA_023666775.1 Alistipes sp.
TGTATCTCACTCCGCTTCCGATAACGGCTGGTCCGCTTGTATCTACTCAAGAGATACCAAGGAATTTTATCACTCAAAGGAATATTCGATCCACCCGATCGTTGACCGTGTCGGCGGCGGCGACTCTTTCGCGGGCGGTACGATCTGCGGTTTCCTTGACGGAAAGAACTTCAAGGACGCATTGGAGTTTGGCGTGGCTGCGTCTGCTCTCAAGCACACAATTCCTGGTGACTTTAACTTAGTATCAAGAAAAGAAGTGGAGACGCTTGCGGGCGGCGACGCTTCCGGTCGTGTTCAGAGATAAAAAAGGCACTGTATGCCTATATTATGAGGCTGTTGCTCCGTCTTTGGCGGGGCAATAGTCTTTTATATTGATTGGGGATCTTATGAAAAAATATTTTAGCAGTCGTTTTATTTGGATCGTAACATTAATAGAACTGGTTATTATCGTGTATTTTGCGGCAGGCTGTTTTGGCAGGCTGTATTCCCATGAAATTTCATGGAAGGAAATGGAAACGCTCAATGGAATGGAAGCGGAAGACGGGATATATATTGATGAAAGCGTAGGGGTGGAAGGGTATTTCGTCTATGGACCGTTTTTTGATTTAGATAAAGGTACTTATCATATCACGATACGTTATGCGGCGGAAGAGGAGGATAATTATATTCTCCTTAATTCCAGAACGGAAGGGTTCCAGGATATCATCAGCGATCACGTCACGCTGGATCCGGAGTTTACAAAGAGGCAGTTTACCGTGCGGATCGGCAGAAATCTGGTAGGTTTTTCCGTTTCGGTTGCTTATTGCGGAGAGGGAAGGCTGGAAGTAAACGATATAATCCTTGAGGAGACAAGGACCGGAAGAGTTTACAGTCTTATTCTCGCACTGCTCTGGATAACCGCGTTCAATCTGGTATGCCGTTTTTTTATGGCGGTAAGGAATGGGGAGATAAATCGGGAGAAACTTCCGTATGTCACGGCGCTGGCGGGTATCGTCGTTTTCGCGTCTTATCCGCTGTTTACCGCGTATCTGACCGGAGGACATGATATATGGTTTCATATCATGCGGATCGAAGGGATCAAGCAGGGGCTTTTGGCGGGACAGTTTCCGGTGAGGATCCAGCCGGTGCAGTATGACGGATACGGGTACGCGTGTTCCGTATTTTACGGGGAACTGTTTTTGTATATCCCGGCTTTGCTGCGGTTGTGCGGCTTTACCCTGCAAAGTTCCTACAAAATATTCGTGATTCTGGTGAATGTCGCGACGACGCTGGCAGCCTATACCTCTTTTAAGGTGATCTTTAAAGACAAGAAGATCGCGCTTTTGTGCTGTATGGTTTATGTCCTGGCGCCGTATCGTCTTGCCAATGTCTATGTGCGGGCGGCGGTAGGGGAATACTGCGCGATGATATTCTGGCCGGTGATCACTGCCGGATTGTATCTGCTGTACACGGATTTGCAGCCGGACACGGATAATACGAAAAAAATACAAAGCGGTTTCCTGACGGGAAAGAATGCCTGGCTTCTGCTGGTGATCGGGTACGGCGGGCTGATCCAGACGCATTTGTTAAGCTGTGAGATCGCGGCGGTCGTATCGGTTGTGGCATGTCTTATCCTTTGGAAGCATACATTTACAAAGAGGGTTATAAAGGAACTGCTGAAATTCTTCGTCGTGACGATGTTTATGAATGCGTTCTACCTCGTTCCGCTGATCGACTACATGGCGCGCGGAGGTTTTTATATTACGGAATATGGCACCAGTCAGGCGGGAAATATGCAGGGAAACGGTATTTATCCCGCGCAGTTGTTCCAGCTTTTTACAAACGGAAGCGGTATGGCATACGGACACCGGATCGAGTCGTACCGGAAGCTGGGTATGTCAAACGAAATGGGATTGACGGCAGGACTGGCGCTTATCCTGTCCGGTCTGTTATTCCTTTATTTATGGATCGCAGACTATGAGCGGATAAAGAAAAGGAAATTTTTCCGGCTGACGGTAGGAATGACTCTGGCAGGTTTTCTTACGCTTTATATGGCGACGATGTATTTTCCGTGGGATTTTCTGGTACGGCGTCTGGGAGATCTTGTCGAGAACATTCAGTTTCCGTGGAGAATGTTATCCGTGGGAACGCTGTTTTTTACGGTGGCAATGGGGGGAATGCTGATTTTGTTAAAGGAAATTTGGGGAAAGTCCGGTTATCATCTGACGGTCGGCGTCATATTGGCGCTTACGGTTGTGACGGCAGGATATATGCTTTACGACCATCTGAATAACGGAGCCGCTGTCTATGTATACGACGAGGCGGCGCTTGCCGGAGGAGGGTCCGGTTCATTGGACGAATATCTTTTGGCAGAGACGGTTCCGAAGCAGTTAAAGGTTTATGAAGCGGCGGCGACGGAGAATATCACGATCGGGCGGTATGAAAAGAACTATACCAATATTTCCATGACGGTCAGCGAAAAGAAGAACATCGACGGTCAGATCTATGTACCGCTGCTGGGGTACCCCGGATATCGGGCGGTTGATAAGGACGGAAAAGATTTTATGCTTGCAAAAACTTTAAACGGTATGCTTACCGTGCTGGTCCCGGCGGGCTATGAAGGCGCTGTAGAGGTATTTTTCGCGGGTTTCTGGTATTGGAGGGCAGCGGAGATAATTTCTCTTGCATTTTTCGGAGTTTTTTTGTATTATGTTATTAAGGCTAATAGGGTTGTAACCGATATATAGCATGAAATAGGCGTAGTATGTCGATATGTAGAGTTTTATGGGCTACAGGAGGAGTTCTGTATGGAAGTAATTAAGAAGTTTTGGAAGTATATATTAGGAGCGGTAGTGGTTTTGAGTGCCACGGGTATTTTTCTAGCCAATGTTACGGCGGATCCCGGCGATCCGGTCATTACCATAGTGAACGCTGAGGACAGTATCTATACCGAGGGAGAGACTTTTAACTTGTCTGCGGCTGTTACCCTGCCGAATCAACTTGGCGGGACAATGACCGTGGAAGAGCTTATGAAGACCAATCTGGTATGGACCTCGGATAATTGGCAGGTTTTCCCAATCAAAGCCGATGGAACAGATGCAACAACGACAGATTATGCCCAGAGCGCGGTCGGACCGAGTATCAGTGTAAAGGCGAATAAGGCAGGTTCCACACAGATAACGGCTACGTTTTATTATCAGACAGACTCGAGCGGTAATATCACCGGCGCTAAATATACGCCGGGGGCTTCCGGTTTTAATGAGTTTTCGGTGAAATCGAACCCGTATATAAGCGCGTTTGTCTGGAAGCCGCTTCCAAACGGCACTGAATATGATAAGGATAAAGTATATGATTATTTTGGCGACGCCGTCAAAAGTGGCTTCGGTTTTAAGGGCAATACATATGAACAAGATAAGCTGACGGTATGGTCAAGAAATGACGTTGTTACCTATGAACTTACATCGATTGACCAAGGTAATATTATTGTGCAAAAGGGCGGTATCAGCGATGTGTATATCGGACCGGAGTCTGCGTTCGACGAAGGATCCAATACATTTGATCTGAACCTCAGCTCGCATATTACAGTCATGGGAGCGGTGCGTTTTACCGATACCAAGCCCGATTCCGATCATGATCATAAATTTTTTACGTTGACGGTGGGGCGTTACGGGGCGTATAGTTTTGCATCGACATCGGATATATCAACAATTTCAAGCAATATTAACAATAAAGATAACGGCGTTACTTATACCAGCACCAACGAGAATGTGGCGGTGATGGACAACAATGTGCTGGAGCCGAAGGGCGCGGGCTACGCAAGGATTCGCGCCGGTATCTGGGACGACGCGAAGAAAGATTTCTTAATATTTCAGGATACGGCAAGCGCTTTGAGAGATGTGGATTCTTCCGACTTCGTTGATGTGAAGATCCCGTTTGTGTGGTTGAATGACCCGGTTGCAACGACCCAGCTTAACAAGAGTTTAAGTGTAAATGACAAGCTGCAGCTTGTGACCAATGCGCCGCCCGGAGCAGAAGTCTCTTTTACTGTAAGCGATGAAAATGTTATCGGGCTTACGGCAAACGGGGGAATCGCTGAGGTTACGGCGCGCAGTAACGGCACGGCGACGATTACGGCAATGATTAGAGTTCCGGATGAAACGGGAACCAGTGATAAATTCACGGAATATACAGAAACGATTACTGCAACGATTAATGTTGCCGACAGTTTTTCGGTGGTTACGGATACCCAGTCGATTTCCGTCGGCGAGACTACAAGGGTAACGGCAGTCGGCGCGCCGGACGGGGCGAGGGTTACCTTTACCATTGACGGACGTGAAATAACGGCTGTTCCGGGACTTACGGGCAAGATCAGTTCGGCGAACCCGAATGTACTGGAAGTTACCGGTGTTGAGGAAGGCACATATGAGATCGTAGCGACGACGAATTACGGCGGTATTGAAAAGAGGGCGGTTTGTACCATCTATGTAAAGACCTCCGTGACGGAGATCACGATTTCGCCGACTTCCCTGATCATGGGAGTGAATGAGACGGCGACGCTGCGTGTGACGATTGACCCGAACAATGCGTTTAACAAGAATGTCACCTGGGTATCGTCCGATCCGAGCGTTGTTGAGGTAAACTTAGATACCAAGACCGAATATGAAGTGCAGGTTACATCGAAAAAGGGCGGTGTGGCAATGATCACCGCGGTATCCGTTTCCGACGGTACCAAGTACGCGACCTGTACGATCAATG
>JAMPBI010000213.1 GCA_023666775.1 Alistipes sp.
CACGGTCTACGCTGTTCAAAATGGCAACGATCGCGTCAACACCGCCCACATCGGTGTAATCCTGATTAACAAGGGACGAAAGTTTCTTTTCCAATACCTTCTCCACCTGCTTGATCACGTCCGGCGAAGTACGGTCCATCTGGGCGATACGCTTCGCAACGTCCGCCTGCTTTTCCGGCTGGAGCGCGGAAACGACCATCGACGACATCTGCGGCGGCAGATATGCTAAGATCAGGGCAATCGTCTGCGGATGCTCATCCTGTATGAAGTTCAATAACTGGCTCGGGTCCGCTTTGCGGACAAACTCAAACGGACGAACCTGCAGGCTTGCCGTAAGTTTTCCGATAACCATCTTCGCCTTATCCTCACCCAGCGCTTTTTCCAGAAGCTCCTTGGCATAATTGATACCGCCCTCAGCAATATACTGCTGCGCAAGACAGACTTCATAAAACTCGCTCAGGATATCTTCCTTGGTCGTCGGCGATACGCTGCTGGTATTGGCGATCTCCAAGGTAAGCTGTTCGATCTCTTCTTCTTTTAAATACTTAAATATTTTGGCAGATTTTTCAGGTCCCAGAGCAATCAGCAGAATTGCAGACTTTTCGAGTCCCGAAAACTCCCCGCTGTCTTTCTTTGCCATAATTTAATCCCATCCATCGTCAAGCCAGTTTCGTAAAAGCAGTGCCACTGCTTCCGGATTTTCATCCACAAACTTTTCGATTGCCTTTCTGACCTCGGATTTCTCCTGCAGGTCAATATCTTCAACACGCTGTGTTTCCTTCGTAGTTGCAAGCATTTGTTCCACAGAAAGTTCCGGTTCGGTTTCTTCCACCACGATCGGTCTCGAGCTTCTAAGAAGAACAAACGCGAGAAGTCCCAAAATAGCCAGCGCCAGCACAAGCTGCAAATAGAACGTAAGCGGTCTTGCGGTACTTTCCCGGTCAAAGAAGAAATGCTTCTCATACGCCGCGATCGTGATATTTCCCACAGGGATACCGGTACCGGTAGAAATAACGTCCCGCCAGATATCGTCGTATTCAATCGCCACCGCCTCCGCGTTAGCCGCCTTAAATTCTTCCCATGTCATATCTTCGAGATATCCCAGCGTCCGCGCGTCCTCTTCATTGTACACAACGTTCTTGGTCAGCACCACGGAGATTGTCGAAGAATCCCCGATGATCTCACCCGGCGACGTCGTCGTGGACTCCGTCAGGACATTTACAAGATAGTCATACTTATTCAGGGAATACGTTGACGTACTGCCCGTTCCCGTCTGGATATCGTAGGTGATATCGTCGTCGTCATTGGTCGCCGTTCCCGGAACGCCGCCCGTCGTCGAGCCTCCGGAAGACTTTTCCTCGTAACTATGCTCAAAAAATCCCTGCTCGCTTCCGTCCGGAACGCTGTACTCCGTAAGGAGCCTCTCCATGCTGTCCCGGTTGATATCCAGATTAACGATAACCTTTACGTCGTTAAAAACGCCCGCGGAAAGGATCGCCGTCTTGATATCATTGGCGGTATACGCCGCAAGCTGCTGTTCGTATTTAAGCTGCTTATTTAACGCCGAATACGAGCCCGCAGACGAAGACGCGTCTCCCGAATACAGGTTCTCTCCGGTCGTGCTTAAAATCGTGATATCCTTTAATTGAAGGTTCTGTACCGAATTTTTGATAAAGTAAGCGAAATTTTCCGCCTCCTGCTCGTCGATCTCCCTCGTCAGGGAAAGCGTGACCGCAACGGACGAACCTTCCTTGGTCTGGAACAGGGAATTGGAGGTGTCGGCAATATACAGATCGACCCTTGCCGTTTCAATGGCGTCAAAGGCTTCCAGATTGTTCTTCAGCTCCGTCTTCTTCGCTTCCTGGTACATGGACAGTTTATCGCTTTCCGTCGTGGAAATGCCTATTGAGCTGAAATATTCCTGATATGTATAGTCCGTCGTCTCGATATCGCTGGTCGCGAGAAGCATTCGGATATTGACCAGATCGCCTTCCCTGACTTGGATCGTCATGGTCGCTTCGTTTGTCTCGTACTTATAACCGTTCTCCGTAAGGATCGTGGTGATCTGGCTCATCTCGTTATAATTGGCGCAGGTTGTCAGATCCACATAATTTGGGCGCGACATTACCGCCACCAGTACCACCAAAGTTAAAATGACTACCGCCAGCGAGCTTAATACAATTGTTTTCTGTCTTCTATTATACCGGTTCCAGAAATCCAGAAACCGTTGGAAAATCTGTTGTATTCTATCAGGCATGATAATTCAATCTCCTAGTTCACTAAATCTGCATATTCATAATCTCTTTATAAGCCTCGATCAGCTTGTCACGGATCGCTACCGTGTATTGCAGGGAAATATTCGCTTTTTGCTGTATCACGCCCAATTCATGCGTACTATTCAGATTTCCCAGCGCGAAGTCGATTTCCGCCTGCTGAGCGTCCTGCACATATTTGTTCGTACTCTCGATCAAACCGATGGCAGATTTGTAAATCGTGTCAAATGAACTCTCCGTATCAATTCTTTTCGTATTATCAAGATTCGGGAACTTCCCCGCCGCCACGAGATCGCGGATCGCGTCGGAATTACCGTTATATAAAGCTGCTATATTTTCCATATCGAACATTCTCCTTTAAATTACGCTTACTTGCCTACTTCAAGCCCTTTGGCAAGCATTGCCTTTGTTGCGTTAAACGCCGTAACGTTCGCTTCATAGGAACGCGTCGCATCGATCAGATCCGTCATTTCCGTGATCGGATTGACATTCGGATAAGTAACGTAGCCGTTCTCGTCGGCGTCCGGGTGGGACGGGTCATACGTCATCTTCATCGCCGTCTTCGTATCCTCGATAACGCGGACCACCTTAACGCCTTGTCCCGCAATGCTCTTCGTTGCCGCCGTAAGCACATTACTGAAAGAAGAAAGCCTGCTGTTGGACTTCTCCGCAAAAACCACATTCTTACGCCGGTAAGGCGTTCCGTCCTCTGTTCTTGTGGTATCGACATTCGCGATATTCTGTGACAGAATATCCATTCGTATCTGCTGCGCCGTCAAACCGGAGGCGCTGATATTCAAACCTGTAAAAATCGCCATATGTAATCTTCCTTTCCACTCACTCTACTCCAAAAATTCCTATGTCAAAACAGACTTAATACGCGAAAACTCGTGGGTCATGCTGTCGATCAGCGTATTGTACTCGATCTGGTTCGCCGCGAGTTCCGCCTGCTCCACGGACTGATCCACGTTATTCTGGTCAAGACGGTAGGACAGATCCGCGTTATCCGCGTAAACGATCATGCGGGCTTCACTCAGATCCACGTTATGTATCTTCTTCGTGAGGGTATCCCTCTCGCTTCCCGCGCTCTCGATGGCTCTGTTCAAATGCTCCTCAAAATCCAGATCCTTGCGCTTATAACCCGGCGTATCGTCATTCGCGATATTATTGTTAAGCAGTTCGCTCCGCAGCATTTTGGCGTCCGCCGCCCTGTTCAGAACATCAATATAGTCAAATGCGCCTGAACCAAACATAAAAATCACTCCTTCTTACGCACCCGGTCTAAATTATTATCTCCATATAATCCGGCTGCAATTATTTCTACATAAAATCCCTTATATACATTATACGAATTGTGACCAAAAAAACAAGATTTTTTTTCGGATAATCTTGTTCAAAAAAAAGAAATAATCAACCGAACGACACGCAAACCCTCGTCGTTTGGTTGATTGTAAGTTTTTTAACAGGTAAAAATTTCTTTTACTTATTCTGGGAAATCTTATTCAGCTCATCGAACACGGCATCGTTTACCACCTTGATGTACGTTCCCTTCATTCCGGAAGAACGGGACTCGATAACGCCCGCGCTCTCGAATTTACGCAGGGCGTTGACGATCACGGAACGCGTGATCCCCACTTTATCCGCGATCCTGCTGGCAACAAGGATCCCTTCCCTGCCTTTCAGCTCGGAAAAAATATGCGTGATCGCCTCCAGCTCGGAAAAAGAAAGCGTGCTGATGGCGGACTTGACGATATGCACCTTACGGTCTTCCTCGGCGTTCTCCTCGTTCACGGAACGCATCATCTCCAGTCCCACCACCGTCGTGCCGTACTCGCAGAGAATGATATCGTCGATCTCATAGCTTTCACCGGATTTATACATAAAAAGGGTTCCCAGACGCTCTCCCGCGATATCGATGGGCGCGATCAGCGCCTGATAACTGCGTATGTCACCGTTTAAAAATCCCAGCGTGGAAAGATTGACGTTCTCCTTCGTGGAAAGAACGTTTAACAGCCGTTCGTTCAACATCGTATCCACATAGCCCCCCACCGCGTTATCGATCAGTTCTTTGATCTCGTCCACTCCGTGACGGCTTCCTACGCCGAGAACCTTCCCTTTCCTGCTGATCACGAGAATATTGGATTTCAGGATATCGCTCAAAACATCGCATATGTCGTTAAACACGACCCTGTCGGAATGATTGTTGTGCAGAAGTTTATTTATTTTTCTGGTTTTATCGAGTAACTGTACACTCATATCCTTCTATCCTTTTCTCAAAATTGTATTACATACTTATAAATATTATAACAAAACAGAATATCTTTGCAATACTCCAATTAAATTATTTATTTTTTAACGATTTTTCTGACAATTATTTCCTGATTTCCTCCACATAACCACAT
>JAMPBI010000214.1 GCA_023666775.1 Alistipes sp.
GTTACCGAAGCCGTGGACGGGGAAATCCTTCAAAAAGGACATGTCTATATCGCGCCGGGCGGGAGGCATATGGAGATCGTCAAAGCGCCGGGCGGCGCGCACCAGATCCGGCTGAACGATAATCCGCCGATCGACGCGCTCAGACCGTGCGCGAACGTGATGTACAATTCGCTGACGGATTCGGATTTCGGCGAGATCACCTGCGTCGTACTGACGGGCATGGGCGCCGACGGTACGAAAGGGATCACCAATCTCGCGGGAAAGAAGAAAGTTCATGTCATCGCGCAGGATAAGGACACCTGTGTGGTATACGGAATGCCCAAAGCAATAGCAGAAGCCGGTTTAGCAGACGAGGTAAAACCTCTCGACGAAATCGCAAATACAATTATCAGGAGCGTGGGGGTGTCTTAAAATGGACGTAAGCCAATATTTAGAGATTTTTATTGATGAATCAAAGGAACATTTGCAGTCTCTCAGCGACGAGCTGATGGTTCTGGAAAAAGAACCGGAAAATCAGGATACGATCAACGAGATTTTCCGTGCCGCCCATTCTTTGAAGGGTATGGCAGGTACGATGGGTTACAAGAGAATGCAGAATCTGACCCATAACATGGAAAATGTCCTGTCCGAGATCCGCAACGGTAAAATGAAAGTTTCCAGCGGACTTGTCGATGTGTTGTTCCAGTGTCTTGACGCATTGGAGAATTATGTGGCAAATATCCAAAATTCTTCCGACGAGGGAACGGACGATAATGAGAATATCGTTAAACAGTTGAACGCCGTTCTTTCCGGCGCGTCGCCGAAGGAAGAAGCAGGGGAAAGCCCGAAGCCTGCCGGTGAGGAAAAGCAGGACGGAGAGGTAAGGCATAAAACGCTTACCCTCGCTGATTTTGAAAAGAACGCAGTCAACGAGGCGATCGGAAAAGGAATGAATGTTTACGCGATGACCGTTTCCGTGGAACCTTCCTGCATATTGAAGGCGGCAAGAGCATTTCTTGTCTTCAAAGGTCTGGAAGGCCACGGCGAAGTGATCAAGGCGGATCCTTCCGTGCAGGATATCGAGGACGAGAAGTTCGACCTGGATTTCAGCATTATCTTCCTGAGCGCGGAACCGTATGAAAGCATTATCTCGATCATTAAGAATGTTTCGGAGATCAAGGACGTTGTAGGCGAGCAGATCAAGCAGCCGTTTGAGGGAGATCTCAAGGCGGAGAACAAAGAGGCGGAGAAAACAGAAAACGCCGCCGCGCCTGCCAAGAGCCAGACGTCCCAAGCGGCGCCGGCGAAAGCGTCGGCAGCTCCGGCAAAGAACGGAAACAAGGCGGTCGCAAGCCGTTCCGTTCGTGTGGATATCGAGAAACTGGACGTTTTGATGAACCTTGTATCCGAGCTGATCATAGCCAAGAACGGACTCGTATCCGTGAGTATCAACGAGGACGCGTCCATTCATTCCGCAGGATTTAACGAGCAGATTGAATACCTTGAGAGAGTGACGACCAATCTTCATGAATCCGTTATGAAGGTTCGTATGATGCCGATCGAGAGCGTTGTGAGTAAATTCCCGCGTATGATCCGCGATCTGAGCAAGAAGCTGGATAAGAAGATGGAACTGTACATGACCGGTGAGGATACCGAACTGGACCGTACCGTTATCGACGAGATCGGCGATCCGCTGATGCATCTTCTGAGAAATTCCGCGGACCATGGACTGGAGAGCGCGAAGGTGCGTGAGGAGAGAGGAAAGCCGGAGGTCGGCTCCATATTCCTCGACGCGTACCAGGACGGCAATAACGTTGTGATCGAGGTTCGCGACGACGGTAACGGTATCGATACGGAGAAAGTTAAGAATAAAGCCCTTGAGAAAGGCGTTATTACGCAGGAACAGAGCGAAGTTATGACGGAGAAGGAGATTGTCGATCTGTTATTTAAACCGAGTTTCTCCACCGCCGATAAGATTTCGGACGTATCGGGACGAGGCGTAGGTCTTGACGTGGTTAAATCCAAGATCGAGGCGCTGGGCGGCGATATCGAAGTCCGCACTACATATGGGGAGGGAAGCGCGTTCATTATCCGGCTTCCACTTACGCTGGCGATCATTCAGGCATTGATGGTCAAGCTGGGAAATGAAAAATACGCGATCGCTCTCGGTTCGATCCAGACGATCGAGGACGTTCCAATCACGGATATCAAGTATGTACATTCCAAAGAAGTGATCCATCTTCGCGGAAGCGTTATCCCGCTTGTGCGGCTGCGCGAGCTTCTTGACGTTCCGGCGGACACAGCAGAAGAGGAAACAGAGAGCCTTACGGTTGTTATTGTAAAGAAGGGTGATAAGCAGGCGGGTCTTGTTATCGACAGTCTGATCGGACAGCAGGAGATCGTTATCAAGTCACTTGGCAAGTACATTAACATCAACAAGATGATAAGCGGCGCAACGATCTTGGGCGACGGCGAAGTCGCGCTGATCATTGACGCCAATACACTGGTATAGGAGGGGCTGTTATGGAAGAGAACAGAATTGGAACAACGTCAAATTCCGAAAATATCGTTCAGTTCATCGTAGTGAAGATCGGAAGCGAGCAGTACGGAATTAACATTAAGTTTGTTGATAATATTGTAAGAATGCAGAATATTACGAGAGTTCCGAAAACGCAGGTCTACTACCGCGGAGTCATTAATCTGCGCGGCGAGATCATTCCGGTCATGAGCCTCCGCTTAAAGCTGGGACTGGAACCGGATCAGTTTGCGGGAAAGACCCGTATCATCATTATCAAGATCGAGAATGCGAAGGTCGGCGTCATTGTGGACGAAGTCCGTGAAGTCGTTAATCTTACGGAAGAGAATATTGAGAAAGCTTCGTATGATACGAATGATGAAAAGGCAAATTATATCAGTGCGATCGGCAAGAATAACGGAGAACTGATATCCCTTCTGGACGTCAGCGCCGTGATCATTGAAAAAGACAGCAATTAATTTGGAACTTGAAGGAGATGAATTTATGGCCAGAATTAATTTGGACTCAATGGATTCCACTTATCTGGATATTCTGAGCGAAATAGGCAATATCGGTTCCGGCAACGCGACGACTGCGCTGGCGCAGATGCTGAACCGTAAGATCGATATGTCCGTTCCGAAGGTATCGCTTCTGGGATTCAATGAGATTTGCGGCTCGATCGGTTCCGAGGAAGATTTGCTTTTGGGGATCTTGTTTGGGATTGAGGGCGATATTTCCGGTATGATGATGTTTCTGATGAAACCGGATTCGGCGCATAATTTAACGAATGCGTTGTTAGGCATGAGCAATGACACAAACGATTTTAACGAAATGGAACTGTCTGCGATTAATGAAATAGGAAATATTATTTCAGGTGCATATCTGAATTCCATTGCAACATTGACAAATCTGAAAATTATTTCCACAATACCAAGTACGACGATCGACATGGCGGGGGCGATCCTTAGCGTCCCGGCTATCGAGTTCGGCAAGATTGGTGATTCTGTGCTTATGATCGAGACCCAGATGGGAGAAGGAGAAAGCGTCAACGGATTTTTCCTTCTTATTCCGGATCTGGAATCATATGATAAAATACTCGCAGCTCTTCATATTTGAGGAGGAGTATTATGTCTGAGATAATAAAAGTCGGTATGGCGGATCTGAAGATCTGTCCGTACCCGAATAAAATAACGACGCTGGGGCTTGGATCCTGTGTGGGGATCGCGTTATACGACCCGGCGACAAAGATGGCGGGGCTGGCGCATATCATGCTTCCGGACAGTACGCAGATTAGAAATAATTCCAATATAGCCAAGTTTGCGGATACGGGAATTGCGGAACTGATCCGTCAGATGTCCCTTGCGGGCGCGTCACGGTTCCGCATGACCGCGAAGATCGCCGGAGGCGCCCAGATGTTTGCCGTAAAGACGGCTTCCGGCGAAATGTCCAGTGTGGGACAGAGGAACGTCGAAGCGGTAAAAGCGGTTCTGGCAAAAGAAAGGATCCGAATCCTTGCCGAGGATACCGGAGAGAGTTACGGACGTACCGTTATATTTGATTCGGAAACCGGCGGATATCTGATCAAAGCAGTAGGTAAACCGGATAAGACTATATAAGTTACGGGGGTATAATCCATGAAATTTAAAAATATGCCTGTCATTCTGGCATTAATAGCCGGATTTATCGTCTGTATGGCGACATTTATATACCGGTACGAGGGAATATCGTGGCTGTGGCTGGTGATCGGCGCGATCGCGCTTTTTTATGGATTGGGCTTATGCCTCAGGAAACTGTTTAACGTTATTTTGGCGGAAGAGATACCGGAGGAAGAAAAAGAAAGCGATAACGACGCGGACGCGGAAAATACCGAGAACGAGGATACGGAAAGTGAAGCAGAGGAAAACGAAGACGGACAATAACGCTTCATAAGGAGGGTCACCCATGGATGAACCGGCAAGAAATAAATTATGGGAAGAATATTCCAGGACTAGAAAAGCCGATTTACGGGAAAAATTGATTATCGAATATTCTCAGCTTGTCAAGCTGGTAGCCGGAAGGCTCAGTATGTATCTGGGATATAATGTGGAATATGACGATCTGGTAGGATACGGTATATTCGGGCTGATCGACGCCATCGAGAAGTTTGATTACGGTAAGAACGTAAAGTTTGAG